>NZ_AP019807.1:600000-827500 GCF_007183175.1 Microbulbifer sp. GL-2 | reverse complement strand
GTAATACACTGCAAGGCGAGGTTGAGTAGTAACGATACTCAACATCAATATTATATGTGTGTCTCTCAAGCACACAATCCGGTGTTTGAATGCTTGGTCGCATTCAAATGCAAAGTCGTTAGTAGTCGTTTGTGTTGTATGGTCAAGCGACTAAGCGTATACGGTGGATGCCTTGGCAGCTGGAGGCGATGAAGGACGTAGGAGCCTGCGAAAAGTCTAGGGGAGCTGGCACACAAGCTTTGATCCTAGAATGTCCGAATGGGGAAACCCACTCCTTTTAGGAGTATCCATAACTGAATACATAGGTTATGGAGGCGAACCCGGGGAACTGAAACATCTAAGTACCCGGAGGAAAAGAAATCAATAGAGATTCCCTTAGTAGCGGCGAGCGAACGGGGATTAGCCCTTAAGCTCTTTATGTTTTAGTGGAAGGTTCTGGAAAGTACCGCGATACAGGGTGATAGCCCCGTACACGAAAAGGCATTTAGAGTGAAATCGAGTAGGTCGGGACACGTGTTATCTTGACTGAACATGGGGGGACCATCCTCCAAGGCTAAATACTCCCAGCTGACCGATAGTGAACCAGTACCGTGAGGGAAAGGCGAAAAGAACCCCGGAGAGGGGAGTGAAATAGATCCTGAAACCGTATACGTACAAGCAGTAGGAGCCCTTCGGGGTGACTGCGTACCTTTTGTATAATGGGTCAGCGACTTATTGTCTGTAGCAAGGTTAACCGCTTAGGGGAGCCGTAGAGAAATCGAGTCTTAATAGGGCGTTTAGTTGCAGGCAATAGACCCGAAACCCGGCGATCTATCCATGGGCAGGTTGAAGGTTGAGTAACATCAACTGGAGGACCGAACCCACTAATGTTGAAAAATTAGGGGATGACCTGTGGATCGGAGTGAAAGGCTAATCAAGCCGGGAGATAGCTGGTTCTCCTCGAAAGCTATTTAGGTAGCGCCTCGCGTCTCACCCTCGGGGGTAGAGCACTGTTTGGGCTAGGGGGTCATCCCGACTTACCAACCCCATGCAAACTCCGAATACCGAGGAGTGCAATCGCGGGAGACACACGGCGGGTGCTAACGTCCGTCGTGGAAAGGGAAACAACCCAGACCGCCAGCTAAGGTCCCAAATACCAGTTAAGTGGGAAACGATGTGGGAAGGCCCAGACAGCTAGGAGGTTGGCTTAGAAGCAGCCATCCTTTAAAGAAAGCGTAATAGCTCACTAGTCGAGTCGGCCTGCGCGGAAGATATACCGGGGCTAAACTGGTAACCGAAGCTGCGGATGCTAATTTATTAGCATGGTAGAGGAGCGTTGTGTAAGCCGTTGAAGGTGGATCGGGAGGTCTGCTGGAGGTATCACAAGTGCGAATGCTGACATGAGTAACGATAAGGGAGGTGAAAAACCTCCCCGCCGGAAGACCAAGGGTTCCTGTCCAACGCTAATCGGGACAGGGTTAGTCGGCCCCTAAGGCGAGGGCGAAAGCCGTAGTCGATGGAAAACAGGTTAATATTCCTGTACTCGCTATTGCTGCGACGGAGTGACGGAGAAGGCTAGGCCAGCATGGCGATTGGTTGTCCATGTTTAAGGTTGTAGGCTGGGGACTTAGGCAAATCCGGGTCCCTAAGGCTGAGAATTGATGACGAAGCTCACCTCGGTGAGTGAAGTGGTTGATGCCATGCTTCCAGGAAAAACTTCTAAGCTTCAGGCAATAGTGAACCGTACTCTAAACCGACACAGGTGGTCAGGTAGAGAATACCAAGGCGCTTGAGAGAACTCTGGTGAAGGAACTAGGCAAAATGGTACCGTAACTTCGGGAGAAGGTACGCCGGTTTTGGTGATGGGACTTGCTCCCTAAGCTGAGGCCGGTCGAAGTGACCAGGTGGCTGCGACTGTTTATTAAAAACATAGCACTGTGCAAACTCGTAAGAGGACGTATACGGTGTGACGCCTGCCCGGTGCCGGAAGGTTAATTGATGGGGTTAGCTTCGGCGAAGCTCTTGATCGAAGCCCCGGTAAACGGCGGCCGTAACTATAACGGTCCTAAGGTAGCGAAATTCCTTGTCGGGTAAGTTCCGACCTGCACGAATGGCGTAACGATGGCCACGCTGTCTCCACCAGAGACTCAGTGAAATTGAAATCGCTGTTAAGATGCAGTGTACCCGCGGCTAGACGGAAAGACCCCGTGAACCTTTACTACAGCTTTGCACTGAACTTTGAGCCTATTTGTGTAGGATAGGTGGGAGGCTTTGAAGCATTAACGCTAGTTATTGTGGAGCCGTCCTTGAAATACCACCCTGGTATGTTTGAGGTTCTAACTCTGGTCCGTTATCCGGATCGAGGACAGTGTATGGTGGGTAGTTTGACTGGGGCGGTCTCCTCCCAAAGAGTAACGGAGGAGTACGAAGGTGCACTCAGCATGGTCGGAAATCATGCAATGAGCATAATGGTATAAGTGCGCTTGACTGCGAGACAGACATGTCGAGCAGGTACGAAAGTAGGTCATAGTGATCCGGTGGTTCTGTATGGAAGGGCCATCGCTCAACGGATAAAAGGTACTCCGGGGATAACAGGCTGATACCGCCCAAGAGTTCACATCGACGGCGGTGTTTGGCACCTCGATGTCGGCTCATCACATCCTGGGGCTGAAGCCGGTCCCAAGGGTATGGCTGTTCGCCATTTAAAGTGGTACGCGAGCTGGGTTTAGAACGTCGTGAGACAGTTCGGTCCCTATCTGCCGTGGGCGTTGGAGATTTGAGAAGAGTTGCTCCTAGTACGAGAGGACCGGAGTGAACGAACCTCTGGTGTTCCGGTTGTCACGCCAGTGGCATTGCCGGGTAGCTATGTTCGGACGGGATAACCGCTGAAAGCATCTAAGCGGGAAGCCTCCTTCAAGATAAGATCTCCCTGGGAACTTGATTCCCCTAAAGGGCCGTGGAAGACTACCACGTTGATAGGCTGGGTGTGGAAGCGTTGTGAGGCGTTGAGCTAACCAGTACTAATTGCCCGTGCGGCTTGACCATACAACAGAGATGGTTACTAACGACTAGCGCAAGCTAGCGGATTGTGAGTTAGAGACACACAATTGATCGACTTGCGGTGTATTACTACAGATTGTTTTACCGACTTATTTGGGGTTATCGCCGGTCATATGACCGAGGCAAACAGCGATAACGCGGCAGGCCAAGCAAAATTGCTTATAAGACCAACGCCAACCCAAGCCAGTTTGCCTGACGACCATAGAGTTGTGGAACCACCTGATCCCTTGCCGAACTCAGAAGTGAAACGCAACATCGCCGATGGTAGTGTGGGGTTTCCCCATGTGAGAGTAGGTCATCGTCAGGCTTCTAATCCGAAAGGGCCACCCAGTTGGGTGGCCCTTTTTTTATGCGTGAAAAAATATTTAATAAAATAAAAAATAAAAAATATCGGTTAAATAAATTAATAATAAAAACAGAAAAGCTAGAGAGATTAGAATTGGATCCTGGGTTGGAATTTATCGCCAGAAAAAATAGCCAAAAATCTGGCTGGAAAATCCAATAAGAAAAATACACGCTCAGAAAAATCCAAGAAAACCTCTGGCGCTTTTAATAAAGGCTTTTTCCCACACACCTTTACCACGAAAATAAATAACAGCTGCTATTTATTAATATCTGTCCTCCCACCACTGAGTTTATCTGAATAGTTTTACCGCACTACTCGTAGGATTCTCAAAATAAATACTTCGAATAACAAAAAAACCTCTACCGCAAAAAAAGAAATTCCAATGAAAAAAATACTGATAAAGCATCGGTGATTTTTTGTGCGCTTGGCCGATGTCACACAACTGTAAGGCCGGGAGCGGATATACCAGAGTTATGCACAAGTCTATCCAAGCATTCTGTTAATAACGGCAGACTTGTGGAAATCCCCCAGAATCGGTGGTGTTTTTTTACACGGTAAAACGGTCCCCACGGGAAATGGGGCCTGGAAGTGGATATCCCTGAGTTATGCACAGGTCTATCCATGGATTCTGTTAGTAACAGCCTCGTCATGAACCTGTTATCGGTTATAAACAATAAGCGGCTTTGGGAACTGTGGGTAAAAGCGGGGTTGGTACGGAAGTCTTCAGGGGGGACGCTGGGAAAAAAGCCCCACTCGTAGGGGCTTTTTAAATAGTCAGCTAGTTAATTGATTACTCGGACTTTGTAGGTACACGTCCGAAGTCTCCTTCCATTTCGGTGGCAAGGAATGACATCACGACCCAGGCTGCGACATTCTGGCGTAGGTTCTCGGGATCGACCTTGTCCAGGGTATCGTTGGGGGTATGGTGGTAGTCGAAATAGTCAGTGCCGTCCTGATACAGGCCAAAAGCCGGTACACCCTGGGCGACGAATACGCTGCTATCCGGGCCGCCATAAGATTGGTTATTACCTCGCTCGATCCCCAGTGGCGATAACAGCTGCATCATCTGGTCCGCAATATCGAATTTACTTTCCGGTAAGCGGGTATCAAAACGCCAGATTTTCCCCGCTCCGAAATCGGATTCAGAAACAGCGATGATATTATCCAGCTCATGTTGATGGGCATCGACATATTGCTTTGCACCGACTAAGCCGATTTCTTCTGCGCCAAATAGAACCACACGCAGGGTACGGCGTGGACGTTTGGGCAGTTCGGCAATCAGGCGCGCAGTTTCCATCACAATGGCGACGCCGGCACCATCATCGAGGGCACCAGTGGCTTCGTCCCAAGAGTCCAGATGGGCGCCGATAATCATGATTTCTTCAGGTTTCTCGCGACCGGTAATCTCTCCAATTACGTTGAAGGAAGGGCCGTCAGCGAGGCGTTCATTATCCACATCGAGCTTCACTTCTACTGGCTTACCGCGCTTGAGCATTGCTTCGAGCAGGTTAGCGTCCGGGGCGGAGAGTGCCAGGGCCGGAACCGGGTTTTTGATATTATCGATAGACATCATGCCTGTGTGGGCAAAGCGGTCTGAATCTGTGCCGACTGAGCGCAGGAGTAGTGCTGCTGCACCTTTCTCTGAAGCGGCGCGCATGCCACGGCTGCGTCCCTGTACTACAGGGCCATAGCCTTCACCGGTGCGAGCTTTTTCCATACGCTTATTTATAAAAACGATTTTGCCTTTGACTTGCTTTGGCGATGCTTTTTGCAGCGCCTCTACATCGGAAAATTCCACAATCTCGGCAGTGAGGCCAGCCTCGGGAGTGGCGACACTGTAACCCAGGGAGCTGACAACCAGGGGTTGTGGATAGGGTGAAACAACCTTTGCGTGGGCGTGGCCACGCGCCCAGCGGGGCACATCGATCTGTTCGGTATACACCCGGTCAAAGCCTAAACTTTTCATTTTTTCCTGGGCCCAGGCTACTGCACGACGATCACCTTCGGTGCCGGCGCGGCGAGGTCCCACCTCCACTGTCAGGGACTCCACAATACTGTAAGCATCCGAGGATTCCAGGGCGCGGTCGCGCAGTACTTCAGCAACTGAAAGATCTTCCTGAGGCAGTGGCTTTGCCTGGGCGATCCCGATTGCCATGGTTGCTATAAGACCCCCGGTAAGGGATAACAGTGGTTTAAACATGCGTTTATCCTTGATTAACACTCATTGACTCAAGATTTTGATTGTTTATCTGGTGAATTGAAGAGTAACTTGCTACGAAGCTGCCGCAGTTGTTCCAGCCCGGCCTCGGTAAATAGATAAGGAGGACTATCGCAGGACTCATGTTCTTCTATTTCGAGGCATTTAAGGCGCATTTTTTCCAGCTCTGGATCGTGGCGCATTGGGATGGCTACCAGTGCGCGCCACTCGCTCTCACTGGCCTGGCCGGTAATGGCATCCTCCAGGCCTTTGATAAAGCTGCTCCTGTCCATACGAAAGCGCGGGGTGCGCAGATGCATAAAAGTCCAAATAACTATGACAAAAGCACAGAAAGACAGCAGCAGGGTGATAAGCAGAGTCACTTTTCTACGGCTCCATAAGTAATTTTATCGCCACAGCAATAGTAGCGAAAATAACTACAGGTTTAACCAGCTTGGCGCCATGGGAGATCACCAGGTTGGACCCGAGGCGCGCACCAATTACCTGGGCAATCGCCATGGTGATGCCCAAAATCAGGGCCAAGTGGCCGCTGGCAATAAAGATGACCAGGGATATGGTATTCGTGGCCAACACCAATGGCTTGGTAGATGCTGTGGCTTTGCGCATGTTGTAGCCGAGAAGAGCGGTGAATGCCGTTGCGAAAATGGAGCCAATACCAGGCCCGAAGAAACCACCGTAAAAGCCCACCACACTCCCGACAATTAGGTTGAAGGAACCTTGGCGCATCCTGGGCTCGGAGTCGATATCGGAGATTCTCGGTGAGAAGGCGAAATAAAGAGCGATTGTGATAATCAATATTGGCAGCAGGGTTTCCAGTGACTCAGCGCCTAGTTTAGTGATCGTCCAGGTACCTACAGCAGAGCCAGCTAACGCTGCAATCAAGCCAGTCCAAAGGGGTTGCAGTTGTAGGTGCCCTTTATGGAAGTAATTTAAGCTGGATGAAAGGGTGCCGAATACGGCTTGGAATTTATTGGTGCCGAGGGCATCCAGTGGGGGGAG
This sequence comes from Microbulbifer sp. GL-2, assembly GCF_007183175.1. Lineage (NCBI taxonomy): Bacteria > Pseudomonadati > Pseudomonadota > Gammaproteobacteria > Cellvibrionales > Microbulbiferaceae > Microbulbifer > Microbulbifer sp. GL-2. The sequence goes on along the minus strand of NZ_AP019807.1, from coordinate 820,898 downwards.
ACCCGCCCATAAAAGCGCGGGTAGGGTAATCAGGCCTCCCCCCCCTGAAATGGCGTTGATAAAACCGGCAGCAAAGGCCACTGCGGTTAATATCAGGAGCGTGGTAGAGGTTATATCACTACTGAATTCTATCACGGGAGGATTCGTTGCCCTCCAAGTTGCCGGTTTGCACTGTGTGGTGGAAGCCCTGGTATTTACTAAAACGATATTGGATTTCTCGCATGTCCTCTTCCAGATTACCAGTGGGATGGTAGAGAGAGTCCAGGCAGAATCGCCTGCGTGAGAAATCCCAGGCAGCAAGCAATATGGGTACGTCGGCAGCGTAAGCGATACGCAGGAAGCCACTTTTCCACTTGGTAACTTTCCTGCGGGTCCCTTCCGGTGTAATACCTACCCACATTTTTTCATTGTCGCGGTACTGTACGGCCACCTGTTTGGCGATACCACTGGCGGAGCCACGGTTAGTGGGTACGCCGCCGAGCCACATGAACAGGCCTTTAAAGGGGAAGAAAAAGGCTTCTCTTTTCATCAGCCAGGAGATTTTTACCTGGTATGCCATGATAAAAGGCATGGCCACAACAAAATCCCAATTGGACGTATGTGGAGCCAGGGCTACCATCACCTTTTTCTCTGGCGGAAAGGTGCCCTCCAGCTGCCAGCCCATAAGCCTGATCAGCAGCCTTCCAATAGCAGCTGTGAGGCTGTTGCCAAGTCGAGGCATCTCAGTCGGTAATTCTTTCTGCTGACTCATTATTACTCTCTCAGTCTACTGCTCAAACGTCCTGGGAGTGACTCATTACTCCCAGGAGGGGCCCGCATAAATTAATGCTCACGGGTGGCATAGAAGTGAATATCTGGATAACGTTCCTCAGCCAATTGTAAATTCACCCGGGTCGGAGCCAGGTATGTGAGGTGCCCACTGCCATCTATTGCGAGGTTGGTGCTGGCTTTACGCTTGAAATTCTCCAGCTCCTTGATGTTTTCGCTGTCCACCCAGCGGGCAGTATTCACATTCACATTTTCGTAAATGGCTTCCACTTTGTATTCATCTTTGAGGCGGTAGGCGACTACCTCAAACTGGAGCACACCAACGGCGCCGACAATAATGTCGTTATTATCCAGCGGGAAAAACACCTGGGTTGAGCCCTCTTCGGAGAGCTGCTGTAAGCCTTTTTGCAGCTGCTTCAGTTTCAGCGGGTCTTTCAGGCGAATTCGGCGGAACAATTCCGGTGCAAAATTTGGAATACCAGTAAATTTAAGAGCTTCTCCCTCGCTAAAGGTATCGCCGATCTGGATAGTGCCGTGGTTATGCAGGCCGATAATATCTCCGGCGATAGCCTCTTCGACATGGGTGCGGTCACCGGCCATGAAAGTCACGGCATCGGCAATTTTTACATCCTTGCCAATACGCACATGTTTCATTTTCATGCCGCGGTTGTAGGTGCCTGAGCAGAGGCGCATAAAGGCGATACGGTCTCTGTGCTTGGGATCCATATTGGCCTGGATTTTAAATACAAAGCCGGAAAATTTTTCTTCGTCCGGCTCTACCTGGCGATCCTGGGTTGCACGGGACTGGGGGCCTGGTGCCCACTCGACAAACCCGTCGAGCATTTCACGCACACCGAAGTTGCCGAGGGCGGTACCGAAAAATACCGGGGTCAGCTCACCGGCGCGGTAGGCTTCCAAATCGAATTCATGAGTGGCACCGCGCACCAGCTCGATTTCTTCGCGGATATCCTCGGCATACTCCCCCAGAAGCTCACCAGCTTCAGCGGAGTTGAGGCCTTTAATCTGGATATCTTCCGGGATTGTGTGCCCCTGGCCCTGAGTAAATACGTGAATCGTATCAGTGTAGAGGTTGTACACCCCTTTAAAGTCTTTACCGGAGCTGAGTGGCCAATTGATCGGTGCAGCCTGGATATTCAAGACTTCTTCAATTTCATCCATCACTTCGATGGGATCGCGGATATCCCGGTCGAGCTTGTTGATAAATGACAGGATTGGGGTGGTACGCAGTCGGCATACGTTCATCAGTTTGATCGTGCGATCTTCGACACCTTTGGCGCCGTCAATCACCATCAGGGCAGAGTCGACTGCGGTGAGTACACGATAGGTGTCCTCAGAGAAGTCTTCGTGCCCCGGGGTATCCAGCAGGTTGACCACGCGTTCTTTGTAGGGGAACTGCATAACTGAGGAGGTGACAGAGATACCCCTCTCCTGCTCCATGGTCATCCAGTCGGAGCGTGCGTGAGGCCCCTTTTTGCCCTTAACGGAGCCGGCAAGCTGGATTGCGTTTCCGAACAAAAGCAACTTTTCGGTCACAGTTGTTTTACCGGCGTCCGGGTGGGAAATGATAGCGAAAGTTCTACGTCGTTGATATTGTTGAGAAAAATCGTTAGACACTAAGATTTAACCTTATCTGTGTACGCCCCTGTGTACACATATAGAAATACACTCCAAGGCCGAATCCGAAAGAGCGCATTATACCAAATTGGCCTTTGGTTTTGCTCCTGGTAGGTGACCAATTAATACTATCTAGTCAGATTGGTCGATGCCAATAGAATAGAAGGGTAGGCTCTTGGTTGTGTACATGTGCTGTTGCTGGAGTCGATCCACTCCAACATGCCAGGCTTAGCTCCACTGATTAGTTTGTGTACTTCATATCTTGTATTGATATGACAATATTGACTTTTGGTGACACGGCGAGTTGAAATGGCTGTGGACTTGCTGAAAGTCTTTACACGTCATTTTCAAGGAGCAATGAAATGGAAGTTAAACGAAAATTTTTTCTTACAGCAGCATTACTTGTATCTGTAGCGCACTCTGTATCGGCATTGGCATCTACATTATCAACAAGCATAGAACTCAAAAATAATACTTCTTCTGATAATGTGCTCATTAATGGAACAAATTCAACCGGTATTATTTCTCCATTATTTCCAAGCCCAGCAGCAGCAAACAGCTCGACTTTCCACACCTCGATAACTAACGGTGTGGCGGATGCTGGGGTATTAACTTATCAATCATGTAGGTTCAATTGGTCAGTTATCCAAATGAATGGCTATTATCAGTTCTCAATAGGGGCAACTCCCTCATCTAAGTGCAGTTCTGATGTATTGGTTCAAAATGTGTTTACCGGCGAATACAAAATAAGATTCAACATCGACTCTTAATCAAAGGGGCAATCCTTAGCGAAGGCGATGAGGTGGCTGCAATCGCTAAGGATGAGATGAAGAGCATCTAGGCAGCTTCTAGGTGTGAAACTTGATCCTCCCACCTCCCACCTCCCACTTCCCAGCATCATTGATAGCCCAAAGGTTATGACTACCAGATGCCTTTATGCGTGGCCTTGGGAAGGGGTTAGTATCTCGATTTACCCACCTAAAAATTGTGCGGCTTGAGCAACGGTAGCATTGGCATAAATCACTGGCGATTCTGAGTGGGTAATACTGGCCGTTGTTTGCAGTAGTTGAGTGGGCGTATCACCGATGCGAAGGCCCAAATTATAGAGCCATGGCTGACATCCACAGAAAGTCCCCCCTAACTTATTGATTTAATTATGGGTAAAATGTGTTCAAGAGCGTGAAGTTGAACCAGGCGACTTGAGCCGATGGCTCACTATCTCAGGTTATTATTTTAACCGAAATTTATAACCTACTGTAAATAAGAGATTTTTTACATAGCTTGAAGGGCTCACGTCAGAAATAGTGGCCAAATGGATAGTGAGCCGCTGGCTCTTTAATAAACTGTTATGTTTCAGGAGGGATCGAGTGCTAGGCAAACTATTCGGGAAAAAGAAGGGCGAGGGCCTAAAGGAAAATGAAGTTCGAGTAGTTCTTCCTGAAGAAAGCTATACCCTTATCGAGTACAAGCAGGACGACCTTCCTTGTATCGCAGCAGTTAATTCTGGCTTACTTGGCTTTGAGCATAAAGATGTCTTTCGCTGGCATTTGTCTGTCATTATCGACTTTGAAGAATTGATTGATAATGGTATGCCATCGGAAGAAGAGCGGGCGATAGTCGACCCTTTCTGTGATCAACTAGACCAAGAGATTAAGGCCGGCGGAAATGCATTATTCCTAGTTAGAGAAACTTGGAATAAAACTCGCAGACTGGTATGGATGGTATACGACCCTGAAATTGCACATCAGCATCTTCAATATATTATCGAACACCATAGGCATCCTAGACCATTTGACTATCGAATGGAGGAGGATACAGACTGGGAGCAGCCGGAATGGTATTTAAGTGCCATAAAAACATAACAATCCAAGACAAAATCGCCCTTCGGGCTGGACGCGCTAATGCGCGCCTTTGCTTGCGGCGTTAGTATGTCAAGCTAAGCTTGATGCTTCTTGCAGGGTGAAAGTCCCTGTCGGGTAAGGCCTAACCATCCACCCGTATCGAGTGTTGCGCGTAGGGCGGAGCAGAAGGAAAAAAAATAAATAATTTTTTTTACTGTGAACAAACTATGTGAAGCGTACACAGAGAATTCTATAGGCCATAGGGATTATCGTGATCCTGAAGTGCTGGTATCGCTCCGATAATAAAGTGAGCTCCGATTGACAAGATGTGTAACGTCATCGAAGTCCAGGCAATGCAACCGCAATGGTAAGGTTGTTGCGGATCGGCGGGGTTATCAAGCCGTGGCATGTAGAAAGAGAAGTATTGAGAACTTGAGAGATCCGAGCAGGTTCCTGAAGGAACAGGTAGGGACGTTAAGCCTAATGGTGAAACCAACGAAGACCACTCGGAAGTCGGATCAGCTCATAGTAGTCCGAGAGCGGGAAAGCCGCTTACATGGCGAAGGGGCTGACAGTAATATCGGTGTGCAACAGAAACATAGTCCGGACAAAGTAGGGCTGGAGACACTATGACAACCGCCTTGCACGCCATCGCATTTAAAGCACAGAGCCACCCCAGACACAGGTTTCAGAATTTATACGGACTGCTAAATTCCAACCTGCTGTATCAAAGCTGGGGCCAACTTAACAAGCAGGCCCGCCCCGGTATCGATGGAGTAACAACCGAAGTTTACCGGCAAAGTCTGCCGCAAAATATCCAATGCCTACATCAGCGGCTGTGTGACAAACGCTACCGTACTCAGGCGATTAAGCGGGTATTGATTCCCAAAGGCAACGGCAAGCAGCGCCCACTGGGGCTGCCTACGGTGGAAGACAAACTGGTGCAGCAGAGCGTAGCGCAGCTACTGCAAAGTATCTGGGAGCAGGATTTTCTGCCCTTTAGCTACGGCTACCGTCCCAGGAAAAGTGCCCACCAAGCCGTACACAGCCTTGGCTTAAATCTTCAATTCAAAGGCTACGGCTACATCGTTGAAGCTGATATTAAAGGTTTCTTTGATCAGCTGGATCACGGCTGGCTACTGCGAATGCTAGCCCTTCGTATTGATGACAAAGCCCTGCTGACACTGGTTAAACAGTGGCTTAAGGTGCGCGTGCAAACTCCAGATGGTAAGTTCAGTAAAGCGGCAGCAGGCACCCCGCAAGGTGGCGTGATCAGTCCGGTACTGGCGAACATCTATCTGCACTACGTCCTGGATTTGTGGTTCGAGAAGAAGGTTAAGCCGCGTATGCGTGGCAGAGCCATGCTAATCCGGTACGCCGATGATTATGTAGTGGCTTTCCAATTGAAAACGGATGCAGAGCGCTTTTACCGGGTACTACCGCAACGGCTGAACAAGTTTGGCCTGCAGTTAGCCCCCGAGAAAACGCACCTGAAGCGCTTTAGCCGCTTCCATCCGGGCCGAAAACGGCAGTTCCAGTTTCTGGGTTTTGAGTTCTACTGGAGCCTGGATGTCAACAAACGTCCCAGGCTCAGGCGCCGGACTGCCGTAAAGAAACAGAAGGACACAATGGAAACGCTCTATCACTGGATCAAAGCCAAGCGCAGTGAGCGCCTGAGAGAATGGTTGCCCACCCTGAAGCACAAGCTACAAGGGTTCCAGAACTACTTCGGTCTGCCAGACAACAGTCGAAGCTTGTCCCGTTTGTACAGCTATGTTCTACACAGCATACACAAATGGCTCAATCGGCGAAGTCAGCGCAAGAGTTATAACTGGAATAGTCTAAAGGAAATGCTGGGATATTTTGGGCTAAAGCCACTGTCGGTATACAAACGCAGTATACTTGTGGACTGGTATTAGGGTTCGTGCTTTACACGAGCGAATATATTATTGAAGAGCCGGATGCGGTAGTTCCGCACGTCCGGATCTGCGTGGGGGCAGTTAGGGTAACCGGCTGTCCTACCACTACTGCGCCAAAAAGCAACAGATCGGATAAGACGTGAATATCGAGAATACAGAAGAGCTTATCAACTACCTTCATGATGGAAATAGGGTTAAATACGTTTTCTTTTGGGGACATAGGAAACTTAAAAGCGGCGTATCGAACTCTTGTTTCAGTCAGTGGTACGATTCTCCATTCAGCTCAGAAGGCAATGAGTTTCTTACGGCAGAGCATTTCATGATGTATGAAAAAGCACGGTTGTTTGGGGATAATTCTGCAGCTGCAGAACTTCTTGAAGTCAAAGAACCAGGAGCAGCAAAAGCAGTAGGTCGTAAAGTAGCTGGATTCGATCAGGATATATGGGACAAAGAACGCTTTGATATTGTTGTTCGTGCGAATTTCGCCAAGTTTAAGAGTGATGAAACGCTCAAAGAATTTCTTCTGAATACTGGTGATAGAATTCTTGTCGAAGCGAGCCCGGTAGATAGGATTTGGGGAATAGGTTTGGCAGAAGATGATGATAGATGTCAGAACCCTAATGAATGGAGAGGATTAAACCTTCTTGGTTTTGCATTGATGGTTGTTCGTAATCAGCTTAGCGAAAATGGCACATAACAAGGTGATGATGTTAGTTCCGCCCCTTTGGGGCTCCACCGGACGGCCCACACTGCGCGCGGTCCGCCGCATATCACGGCGTTAAGGCAAATAATGAATAAAGTCTTCCTCTGTATGCTGATGCTTAGTTGGTCTGTAATTGCAAAGGCAACAGATCAGAGTAGTTTCAAAGGCTATTTAGTTTACGATGAAGAGTGGGTCGGGTTTTATCACTGTGGAGGTGATGTATACGGCTTAGATGACAGTAGCGATCTCGATATTAACTCTATGTACCAAAAAGAGAAGTCAGGTTTTAGGAAGCTTCTATATGTCGAGCTAATAGCAGAAGTCACAAATAATGGGATCTATACTTTTGGGCTATCCTCACCGCCGAGAGACATAAATCTCCGTATTACTAAAATTATAAAAACTGAAAATCACGACTCTCCAAAGTGTAGTATTGCTTCTAAAGCAACGATAATTACTTCTTATGATGAAGCGCCAGATGCCTAGTTTCTTGTGGCAAAGTATAACGGGTACTGAAGCCGGCGCCAGGTTCCTTGTCGCCTTAACAAGGTGCTCAAGTACACTCCGGGCCTTTGACCCTTCGCAGGACTGCCGCCACGTTGTGGCGTCAACCTCTTAGCAAGGCATTATAGGGCTTAAAGGTGTCGAAGAACATTCTCATATTAGGTGTTATTAGTTTGGTCGTACCGCTTGTGTACCTGATCTCATCGTCTTCCCTACTGCAAGGCGAGATTAGTGTGGTCAAAGAATTGCCTCAGCATGAGCAGCAGTGTCATACGAAATACGATTGCAGGCTTGTCTATACGAGTTACGACCCGTATGAGTGTAACTACTCTATCTCAAAAAAAAATTATCCGCGTTACCAAGAGATATGGCAGGGAAAGCACTTTTATCCTTGTGCGTTAATTGGAAACTGCAATGCCGTAAAGACGCTATGGTGCCCATATGTGACGCAGAGGCAAGTTGTATAGATAACCTCTGTAGTGTGGCCCCTATAACAAATAAAGGCACCGAAGGCACTGGAGTGCGCTCACTGCTTTAGACGTTATGTGTTCGTACTAATTAAAAGGGATCTTTGAAACTTAGCCAGGAAAGCTGGAAGTGGCCAAAATCAATGCCAAACAACATGCAAGGATTAAGGTAGCAAATACTGTGTATATACACAGTGTTTGAGTGTTCTGGTATGAAGCTTTCTTCACTCTAATCTGGGAAGGTAAGGAGCTGATTGTAGAAGGGGTGGTAAAGGTTTCTGTACGCTACCACCGGTCACATCGAATTCTGGTACTGGTGGATTGCAACTGCTGCAGTGGACGCGGCTTGAGTGTAAATTGGTGTTAAAAGGAGCAAAAAAATACATAGTTTTTAATTTTTATTTAATATCTCCTTCTCATCTAGTAAGTGTCATAACACATATTGATTTCTGGTTCTCCAGCCATTCTTCGGGGCTGCCATTAATTACACTTTCAACTGTGGTTGTTACAATTCTAGTTCCATTTACAGTTTGTAGTGAATTGAGAGCGTCAACTGGAAAATTTCTTAGAGCTTCTTTACTTTGCATAGCTTTAAAAGCTTCAAGTTAATCTAGCTCAGCAAACCAATACCTTACCGAATCTTTCACATCACTTACCGGATAATATATAAAACTACTGCATTTTTTCTTGTAGAAATCATTTGTTTTTCGTTCGGACTCTTCTGTTTTTAGTGCAACAATATCGTTATCAAGTTCGCCTAAGGTGTTGCTTTCCCTGATTTGCCTAGAAATAAATTTCAAAGACTCATAGCTGTGGTAGATGTGATTCTCTGACATTTTATCAACATGCGCTACTTGGGGAGGTGTAACTATCGAAGTATCTTCCCTACCCCCCCTACCCCCCTACCCCCCCCACACACACAAATTTTCGCCAGTAATCATAAGTCCTGAAATCAATAAAGTTGTTAAATACATAAATTTGTCCATTCATATAAATAATAAAATAGGCCATGTTGGTAGATCACTTGACGCCATGATCTTCTTTGATTGAATAAACTTTTTATGATGCTTTTTTGAGGGGTCTATCCACAACTTTTTGTCGATGATCTGTGAATTTATTGAGCTTTACCCACCACTTTGTATAGGCTTCCGTTTGCTCTTTCAGATAGTCATAGTGGTCATAGACCTGCCATTGGCCTGGCAGTTTATGCCCAAGCATAATCTCAGCGATATGAGGCTCGGTCAGTTCAGAAAAGTTTGTCCTTGCTGTCTTGCGCAAGTCGTGGACCGACCAGTGTTTCATCCCATAGTCTCTGTGCCGGAGTAGCCACTGCATCAGGTTGTATGGTAGTGCCAGCGGGGCACCCTGGCCCATAGGCTTATCGCTCCCGCTATTGTTGAACAAGTGCTTACCTTCACCGCTCAGCATAAAAGCCTCTTTCAGCAGGGGCTCAATCTTGGGAGTGATGGGGCGCAGCAGGGGCTTCTTGGTCGACTTGCCCATCTTGTGGTTGGCCGGCGGCACTGTCCAGATTCACTTTTCGAAATTGAAGTGCTCTTTCTCGCTTACGCGCAACTCGCCATTGCGGCAACCATAGAACAGGCACAGCTTGAGGAAGATCTTATTCTTCGGCGCCATACGTGAGTGCTCCAGGGCCTGCCACATCATGCCGATTTCGTCCGGGCTCAGGGGCGGGTGCCGATGCCTTTCTTGATGCGCAGGTCTTCCGTTGCGTTGATATTGGCAATTGGGTTACTTGTGATCAGCCTGCGCCGCACGCCCCACTTCAGCATTTGCTTGGCATTGGTCAGGATGCGATCGGCAAACCTGGGGTAGCCTGTGCCCGCTTTTCCAGCAGGGCCAGCCACTCGTGCAGAGTGACCTCTTCGGCAGGTAGGTGGCCAACGGCTGGGAACACGTACAATTGAAAAGAGCGCAGGATTTCATGGTGGCCCTTTTTGTTTGCCTTACAGTAGGAGTGATACCACAGCAGGAAAAGCTCCTCTAAAGAATCCGCGTTTAGGATCGCCTGCTTTTCTAGCTTCTTAACCACCCTGGGGTCATAGTCCTGTTCAAGCTTTTCTTTCAGGTGCAGCCCCTCACTCCGAGCGTTCTTCAGGGTCATTAATGGGGAGGAGCCAAGATCAACACGGGCCGCTTTGCCGTCGTAGCGAAAGCGGAGCTGGAAAGTGATTTTCCCTTGGGGAGTGACGCGCATGCTAAGGCCGTCGCGGTCAGCCTTCTCGAATCACTTTTCTCTCTTCTTCCCTGAATGGGCCTTCAGCCAATTATCAGATAACGCCATGACAACCTCCGTGTGTACATATTTTTTGCGGCTGGGATTGGTTTTGAGTGACTTAAACTGTCGCAGGTGAAGGCTTGAAAAGTAAGGCTTTGTAAGAGTACTTCAAGTTTTTTGTTGTAACTTGTCCGGCTATGAAAGGCAGGAATTTATAGGAGTGGGAAATGATGGCGAAGGTGCCGCAGCCGGCAAAGCCATCCAGGGAAGCACTCTGGCCCATACTTTAAGACTCGATTACTTGACACTCGGAAGAAAAACAGGTCTGCATGATACACGCCGGTTTAGCCTCGAGGGTGGGGTATACTGCGAAATTGGACTTTGAAAGCAAGTCAAATAAACGAATATGAGGTGTCAATGGGCGGAGCTGCCAGCTGGACAAGCTCTCCTGGACATTTATTTGAATCGAATCGGCTTTTCAGTCGAGCCAATATTTGGGTGGATTGCGGAAGATAGCCAGCTATACGCAGGCAGTGGCAATCCCGGTAATTTAAGGGGGATCTATGACTCAGGATAGGTTGCAGGCATTACGCGGGGAACTCAAGCGGCAAGGGGTGGAGGCCTTTCTGATTCCCCGCGCCGATGAATACCAAAATGAGTATGTGCCCGCCGCGGATGAGAGACTGTCCTGGATAACGGGCTTTACCGGGTCTGCCGGCATGGCTGTTGTTGGTCTGCAAGCGGCGGCCCTATTCGTCGATGGGCGCTATACGTTGCAGGGTGAGCAGCAGTTGGGAGAGCAGCCCATTGAGCTGGAAAACCTGGATATTCAGGCAATTGCCAGCTGGGTTTGTGACCAGTTAGGGGAAGGTCAATCGCTTGGATATGATCCTCGCTTGCACACAGAGCCGGGCCTGGCTCTACTGCAAAAGCGTCTGGCTGAGCGGGACATCACCCTCCGACCACTGGAGCAGAATCCGATCGATGTGGTTTGGCAAGATCGCCCTGCGCCTCCTTGTGGGACTGCGCGCCCGCACCCCTTTGTATTTTCCGGGGAGCATTCCAGCGAAAAGCGCCAGCGTATTGCCGATTTACTGGCGGAGAAACGTGTGGACGCACTGTGGCTGCCCAATCCAGAAAGCTGTGCCTGGCTATTTAATATCCGCGGTGACGATATTCCCCATCTGCCTGTTGCCCTGGCCAATGCGGTACTGTATCGCGATGGCAGTGCCACCCTGTACCTGGCTGCAGAGGCAATCGGTGAGGGGTTGGTAGAACACCTTGATCGTGAGGTGACTCTTGTGTCTGATAAAGGACAGTTGTTTGAAGACTTGCGCCGTCGCCATGTAAACAAAATCTGGGTGGACACCTCAATAAGTAATTGCTGGACTTTGCAGCAATTGCGCGCTCTGGATTTACAGTTGCTGCTGGAGCGCGACCCGGTGATCGAGGCTAAGGCGCGTAAAAACTCGGTGGAACTGGCCGGCTCGAAGGCTGCACATGAGCGTGACGGTGCTGCGCTGTGTGAGTTCCTATGCGAGCTGCCTAATGCAGTACAAAGTGGTTTCGATGAGCTATCGGCGGTGAAACTGTTGTACAGCAAGCGTGAGGAGCGTGAGGGGTTCCGGGGTAACAGTTTCGAAACGATTTCCGGCTACGGCCCCAACGGTGCCATCGTGCACTACCGGGTGAGTGAAGAATCGAGTCTGCCGATGAAACCGGAAAGCATTTATCTGTGTGATTCTGGTGCCCAGTATCCGGACGGCACTACCGATGTCACTCGTACTGTGGCTCTGGGAGAATTCCCGGCGCCTGCGCGCGAACACTTTACCCGTGTGCTCAAGGGGCATATTGCCATCGCCACCCTGCGTTTTCCGAGAGGAACCTGTGGTGAGCAGATTGATGCCATCGCGCGTCGCTCGCTTTGGGAGGTGGGCTTGGATTATGCCCATGGGACTGGCCACGGGGTAGGCAGCTTTCTCAGTGTGCACGAGGGGCCTCAGCGAATCGGAAAGATAGCCACTGGAGTGGCATTGCAAGCGGGAATGATTCTTTCCAATGAGCCGGGTTTTTACCTTACTGGCCAGTATGGGATTCGCATAGAGAATCTGGTTTTCGTCAAAGAGAGTGCGGATTATGTTGGCTTCCTGGAATTCGAGGAGCTGACACTGGCACCGATAGATCAGAAGTTGATCGATGTGGAGCTGCTGACAGAAAAGGAACTGAATTGGCTCAACCGGTATCACCAGCGTGTGCGTAACGTTATTACGCCAATAGTAAATGAAAAGACTGCCCAGTGGTTGCAGGGTGCAACTGAGGCGCTGTAACTTTTCGGCTGGGGGCATGGCCCCCAGCCAGTACTACCCCAGTTATTTTTCAATAAGTGTTTATTTACTGCACCTCAAATTTATATCCTGCCCCATACACTGAGTGGATAAGCTCCTTATCCGGCAGTACTGCGGTAATTTTCTTACGCACTTTTTTAATGTGGCTGTCGATCGTGCGGTCACTGATTACCCGGTAATCCGAGTAAATCCGATCCATGATCTGCTCGCGGGAAAATATACGGCCGGGCTCGCTGTAGAGCAGCTCAAATAGGTGAAACTCCAGAGCGGTCAAACTAACGTCGCGTCCAGCAATACGCAATTGTCCAGTTTTGGGCTCCAGCTGGATATTATCCTGTCCTTGTTGTTGTGTGGCGCAGGTACGGCGCAGTACCGCCTTGACCCGTGCCACCAGCTCTCTGGGGCTGTAGGGCTTGCAGACGTAATCGTCGGCACCAATTTCCAATCCGCGCAGGCGATCTGCTTCCTCGATTCTGGCGGTCATCATAATAATGGGTACGCTGCTGTTAAGGCGGATTTCCTTGCAGATTTCCAGCCCACCTTTACCGGGCAACATTAGGTCCAGCAAAATTAAATCTGGTGTCTGGGAATCGACATAGGGGATCACCTGATTGCCATCAGAAAGAATATTGGCCTGGTATTCGGCGGCGTGTAGATAATCCAGTAACAAGTTGGCCAGTTCGGTTTCATCTTCAACAATGAGAATTTTTGCGGTCATTATTTTTACCATTTGATCCGCTGAGTAAGGGGGAGAAAAATACTGATTTTCAGGCCACCCAGGGGTGATGAGGTGGCCGATATACTACCCTCGTGAGCTTTGACAATATTTTGACAGATAGACAGTCCCAGGCCAGCGCCACCGGTCTCGCGGCTGCGAGAGCTGTCGGTGCGGTACAGACGGTCGAACAGATGGGGGATATCTCCGCTGGTGACCCCTGGGACAGAATCTTCAAAAGTTATAATAATGGTTTGCTCTTCCGTGCGGGCGGAAATTCGCAGTTGGCCACCACTATCGGTATAGCGCAGGCTGTTGGTTAGGAGGTTGCCAAACAGTTGCTGCAGGCGTGCTTCGTCTGCATAAATCAGATTGTCTGCCGCAAGTTTATTGGTCAGTACCAGTGCAATATTTTTTTGCTCAAAGGCACTGAGGAAATCATTGACCGCATTATTAAGCAGCGGGCCCAGGGGGATTTCGGCTTTGCTGTATCTCAGGGTTCCTACATCGGATAGGGATAGTTCGTAGAGGTCATTGATCAAGCGATTCAGCTGGTGAATTTTATCGTGCAGGATATCGAGGTTTTTTGGTGATGCAGTGCGCACGCCATCCTGCAATGCCTCAATCTGCCCTTTCAACACTGCTAATGGAGTACGCAACTCGTGGGATATATCTGCCATCCAGCGGCTTCGCGCGTGTTCATTGGCTTCCAGGGTCGCTGCCAGCCTATTGAAATCAGCACTCAACTGTCCCAGCTCATCGCTACGCTCAATATCAATACGGCTTCTGTAATCGCCGGAAGTGAGACGGTGGGTAGCCTCGGCAAGGCGGCGGATAGGGCGTACCAGTTGCCATGCCAGGGGGAGAGCAATACCCAGGGCGAGGACAAAGGTGACAATGGAGATCAGCGCAAAAGTACGTGACTGTTGTTGGATAAATCCCTGTTCATAATTGTTGGACAGGGAAGCGGGGGGATTGATTGTGAGATAGCCCATCGTTTTACCTTCCACCAGAATAGGCTGGTAGAGCAGTTTATCCGCCGATGCTGGGCGACCGATTACCAGTCGCTTTTCATTGTCCAGCAGGCTCAGGCGAGGCCCGAGCCGGTCACCAGAGGGGGGGAGCATACCGGGCCTGTCGACATCAGCACCCATACCCCTGGGAGGTCTGCCCGGTCTGCCGGGGGGCGGTGGTGGTGGCAGTTGTCCAAGTTGACGCAAGATAGTTTGCCTGTGCAGATTCAGCCACTCATGGCTATTGCCTTCCAGGGACTGCCAGCTTCCTTTGTGCACATAAAAGTCTTCGAGTGCCTGGGCTAGGTCCTCCACATCGCGCAGTTCCTGTGCGCGCATATAGGCGAGAAAGCCGTGGCTAAAGCTCCATTGGAAAAATACAAACATGCCACCTACGGTAATTGCAGTGGTGAGCAAAAATGCCAGGCTGAGCTTGTAACGAATATTTAAGGACATATCGTTTTGGGTTCTTCTTAAAAGCTATAAGTGCAGCAGACACTCCTGTTCCGCCTATCCAAGGCCTTACCTGTACTGGTTATGAGTGACACAAGCGTACACTTACAGTTAACACAGGAGCAATTTTCTTGCCCCTGCTCCACTTGGGTAAGTAAAAATTTTCCAGTGATGAGTGAAGGCTCAATTACCGGTGCCGACCACCCCAAATGCCTGCGCCGGATTTTCATTGTGCTTCCCAGTGGAAATCGGGGAGGTGGAAAAACGATGCAGGATAAAATTCTTCCGGTCGCGCTGAATAAACAGGGTTGCCAGTATCCGCTTACCGCCTCGGCTCCAGGTACTGTGATCGTGGGCATTCAGGGTAACGGTGATTTGGTTAAAGCCAGGCTGCAATAGTTTTTCCGGTAAATGCATATCCGCAGCATAGAGGCGTTGAACCTTTTTACCATTGATATAAAGGTGTGCATGTCCCTCAAGAAATTGTTGCGGCACATCATTGGCATATCGTGGTGATTCCAGCTCAAAGCGGTCGTAGTTAATGTGTAAATTGAATCCGGACATTGTATCCCGGCTGATATCCAACTCAATTCTCGGCGCTGCAGTGTACATCGGTATTTCCACCACTGGGTGCCGGTCGCCACTGTGCTCTGTATGAGGGTTGGGTTGAGCGGCTAAAGTGGGGGTGCCAGCTACGGTCCAGAGCAGGGCCCCGACGATTAAATAATTGTGTATTTTCATCAACTGCTCGCTCCCGATCCAGGATTTAGGTTAGCGGCCAATAGAAGTGGAGCACCGACTCACAATAGTTTGGTCGTCCAGTTTTCCGTAAAAGCGTGGTCCGAAGGTAAAGGGGAATGCGGGCACTAATTTGGCGTCATCACTGAGTGTAACGGTCAGGTGGTAGTGATAGCCCCGCTCGTTATCGCTGTGGCCGTTGTATTGATCCAGGTAGGCTCCACCCTGTGCAGTTAGCTCCGGATCCCAATAGTAGTCTTCGTAAAAGAAACCGGGAATGGTGTCGAACTCATTTCTCGATAGTGAGGTATAGCTGCCGCTGGTGGAAGGGCCGGTATTATTGGTGGTCTGTGTACCCTGGCTGATATCGTATTCATCTACCAATAGGCAGCTTCGCTCACCTGCCGCGCTGCAGCCGGTTTCCGAATTGGGATCGTTGTAGTCGCGCACCGCCCAACTGCTCAGGGCCAGCTGGCCATCGTCTTCCCAGGGACCGTGAATGGCATAGCCATCGGCGGTGTAACCATAAATGGGCGAGTGACTGTCGGCTTCGTCGCCCACCAGGTCCGCCAGACAATTGCTGTAAAAGTGGTGGTGGTAATCGCCATTGGCGGCGTGGCCACCACAGACATCTACGTCGTAGATCTCTGCAAAGGGCGCGAGGGTGTGCCAGGTATTGTTGACAGACTGGCCGTCGCTCCATTGGTAAATGGAAGTACCATTTACCCAGTAGCCCTGGACGCCGAGGCCAGTTTCACAGTCCTCGGTGGCGGCCTCCGGGGATTTGGGGATGTCGCCTTGATGAGAGATATTTTCCGGGCATACAGGGCCTGGCGGCCAGAAGCCAAAGCCGGCTTCGGCGCCGCAAGAGGAGTTGCTACGGTAGCCGATGTCCTGGCCAAAACTGATCATATCCCCGGCCTGAACTGTGGGGCTGCCACTGAGAAAGTCACTGCTGACTTTGGGGCGGCTAAGGAGTGCATTAAGAATGTTATCCGTAATGATAATTTCGTAGCCAGGGATGCCGGTAGCGGTCACTCGCATATAGTCCCTGCCACCCACTGTTATCGATTCGACGCTTTGTACGTTGACCAGGACCTGCTCATTACTATCTTCTTCATAGATATATGGAGCGCGCTCACCGGTGGTATTTACGATCCAGGCCCCAGTTTCCTCAGAGCCGTCACCCCCAGAATCGCCGTCGTCACCAGTATCACTGCTACTTTCGTCACTGTTGGTGTCCGTAGCGCTGGAAGAGCTTCCTCCACCTCCACAACCCTGCAGGACGCCGGTTAGCAGTGTGAGGGCGAGGGCATAGGATAGAAGGGAGTGCCCATCGCGGTTGAACAATTCTTTTATTTTCATAATTCACCGGGGTATTAAAGGACTGGCACTTTCAAGCTACTCCAGAAAAGTGGATTAAATATGGACATTAAATTTCCATTTTTAGGCTTGGGCCAACACCAGAATTGTGGAGTGAAACGATTTTAAGCAGGGGCTCTGTCGCAATGGGTCCAGCTGAAAAAGCTTTCCATTCCCCCTGTGTCTGGCCACTGCATTGATTTTTCCCGATGGCTTTGCTGGTGCACTGTGGTAAAAAACTCTACAGGAATGACCGCTGGCTCATACGGCCAGAGACCCACCGCATAGCCAGGGTGGTGGGTTGGACTTACCGAGTGGGTTCAGGGGCGTGGCGGTGGCCCCGGCGGTAATCCGCCACCAACCTCATCGGAACAGACATTTACTACGGTCTGGTCATCTAACTTACCGAAAAAGCGTGGACCGAATGTATAGGGAAAGGTGGGAGTTAATTGTGCATCGTCATTTAAGGACACGGTTAGGTGGTAGTGGTAGCCGCGCTCGCTGTCACTATGTCCGTTGTACTGGTCCAGGTAAGCACCGCCCTGAGCGGTCAGGTCCGGATTCCAATAATAGTCCTCGTAGAAAAACCCAGAAGAAGTGATGAAGGTATTACCGGACAGGGAGGTAAAAGTATCACTGGTACTGGGACCTGGATTACGCAGTATTTCAAAGCCTTTTGCCAGGTCGTATTCATCGACCAGTAAACAGTTCCGCTCACCGACAGAGCCACAGCCACTCACCGAGCTGGGATCGTCGTAGTCACGGGTGACCCAACTGCTTTTTGCCAATATGCCATCTGCTTGCCAGGGGCCGTAAATGGCATAACCATCGGCGGTAAAACCGTAGATAGGCGAATGATTATCCCCCATATCGCCCACCAGCTCTGCCAGGCAGTCACTATAAAAATGGTGGTGGTAGTCACCGCGGGCCGCATGTCCGCCACAAATATCCACATCGTAAACTTCTGCTAGTGGGGCCAGAGTATGCCAATTTCTTTGTACAGTCTGGCCGTCGCTCCACTGGTAAATGGAGGTGCCGTTGACCCAGTATCCTTGAGCCCCGAGTCCGGATTCGCAGCTTTCATTAGACTTCTCTGGTGCTTCGGGAAAATGCCCTTCATGGGCAATATTTTCAGGGCAGACAGGACCGGGTGGCCAAAAACCGTAACCAGCATCTGCGCCACAGGAGGAATTGCTGCGGTAGCCGATATCCTGGCCGAAGATCACGGTATCGCCAACCCCGGCACTAGGGCTGCCATCTATAAAATCGGTGGCGGCTTTGGGGCGGCTGAGCAGCCACTCGTATAGGTTTTCGGTAATCTCAATATCGTAGTCGGGGATACCGGTTGCAGATACTCGTGTGTATTCTTTGCCATTAACAGTTACCGACTCAATACTTTGTACATTCACCAATACCCTTTGATTGCTGTTATTTTCAAAAATATAGGGCGCGCGCTGATCATTGGTATTCAGGACCCAGGGAGTGCTCTTTGTAATGCTTTGTTTGGAGCTTTCCAGAAGAGGAGTAACCATCTCCGAATTGCTTTCTGCACAAGCCATCATGCTTGAAGGGAGCAGGGCTAACACGAGAGTTGGGGGCAGTAGTTTTTTACATATATTTTTAAGTCTTTTTGCGTTCATAAGATACCGTCCATGAGTGGAAGTTGGCCGGTTCGCCCTCACCCATTTGCTGGGTATTTGTATTTACAGTCGGCCATACCGGGGCCACCTGAATTTATTGATAAAAAGGGGAAGTAATGTGCACGCGGCATGGGATGGCGGACATTCAATTCTTGGTGGAGAATTTTGAGAAGTAGTTTTCTATTCGAGGGCGGCGGAAGCGCCGGGCCCCGGTATAAACCGGGGCCGCTATTCAGCTGGCGGGAACTTGCTCGGGGGTGGTCACTTCGATGGTGCGCTGCCGAGTATCGTGGCGCAGCCACCACCAGGAAAGAGCGCCCAGCAACAGGTTGGAGGCGGCGGTGGCGATGAACAGCCCGGTCATGCCCCACAGATGATTGCCCAGCCAAGCCATCGGTAGGTAGACACCGAGTACCCGTAAGAAGGAAATCATGGTGGCGGGTAAGGGGCGCCCGAGGCCATTAAATGCGGCGTTGGCAGACATCACAAAGCCGTAGCCTGCATAGCTAAACGGTACCAGACTGAGGTAGGCGACAGCCACGGCGATAACCTCCGGCGACTCGCTGAACAGACGGGCGATGGGCTCACCGGTGAAGTACAGTAATACTGCCAGGCCCCCGCCCAGTATCAGGCAGAAACGTGCCAGCACACTAACAGTTTCCCGCAGTCGGTTAATTTTTCCGGCGCCGGCGTTCTGTCCCATAAAAGGCCCAACCACCGCCGAAAGTGCGTAGAAAACAATCAAGGCCACCGGCTCAATGCGCAGGGCTACACCGAGGCCGGCTACGGCATCGTCACCGTGCACCGCAACCAGTGCCACCACAACGCCACCCGACATGGGGATAATTACATTGGTTAGTACTGCGGGCAGGCCAACTGCCAGCACCTTGCGCCAGGATTCTACCAGGCTGCCCAGGTGCCACTGGGGAGCGGCCATCAGGTGTTCACGGCGTATCAGGAAGTAGAGGGCTGCACAAAAACTCAGGGCGCGCACGATGACTGTGGCGATTGCCGCACCCTGTAACTCCAGTCGGGGGAAGCCGAACAACCCAAAGATCAGAATGGGATCGAGAATCAGATTAAATATTGCCACACCGACCATAATGCGCCCGGTCAGAGCGCTGTTTCCTATGGCGCGCAGGGCGGACATGGCGATAGTGGGGACTATCACGAAGATAGTGCCCAGATACCAGGGCACCATATAGTCGGCAATTAGTGGTAGCAGCTCCGGACTTGCGCCGAGCAGAGAAAATAGCGGGCGGATTGTCAGCAGGCCGACAAGCGTGATAACCAGAGAAACCAGTAATGCTAGTACCGAAGTATCGGTGACCAGCCTGCGTACATCCTGCACTTCACCCGCACCGTAGGCCCTCGCCACTGCTGATGAAGTGCCGGCGCCAAGGCCAATGGCAAAGCTGTTGATCATCATCACCACTGGAAATGTAAAACTCATAGCCGCCAGCGGCGCACTGCCCAGCTGAGAGACAAAATAAGTGTCCACAATGTTGAAGGACATTACGGCAAGAATGCCCCATACCATGGGAAGGGCCAGCCGCTGAAGGTGGCCAGGTACCGAGCCTTCGAGAAGTGATGGGCTGCTGTTCGTTAGCGACATTCAATAACTCTTTATACACGGTCGGATCAGTGGGGAGCCTCAGTGAAGCCGCCTTAAAAACCGGTGGAGGTGCCGCTTTTTGAAAGGCGCCCTTTTGGCGCGGAGAGAAAACGGTCGGTTCTATACTCCGAGGGTATTTTACGAGCCGTTACCGTCCAGGGCGAGACTCATGAGTACAGCATCCTCGCGGCAACCATTTTCTGCGGGATAGTAATTCTTGCGCAAACCGTCCTCAGAAAAACCCAGTTTGCGGTAGAGCGAGAGTGCGGCGAGATTTGAGCTCCGCACCTCAAGTAGTAAGCGCTGAGTGTCAGCGGATAGTTCTGTAACCAAGCCTTTCAGCAAGTTTTCAGCGAGGCCGCGCCTGCGCCAGCTGGGGGAGACGGCCACATCGAGAATTTCCGCCTCATCAAACAATCGGCTGAGCACACAGCAAGCGACAACCTCTCCCTCACTGTCGAGTAGCCAGCACTGGTGGCCACTTTCCAGGCTCTGAAGGTATTGAGCATCGCTCCAGGGATGGCTGTGCGCACTGCGCGCGAGAGTGGCGAGCGCGCTGCAGTCTGCCGCCTCAGCCAGACGCAACTGCAGGCTCGCAGTTACTGGCAGGGTCATTGTGCCCTCGTTTCTACTGGGTAGGTTTCGCGCAGCAGTTGCCAAAGCTTGCGTTTGCGGTCGGGTTTTTGCAGTAGCTGGGACAGGCTCGGCATGGCGAGCACACGCACACCCTGCCAGTTGTTGACAGTGTCACTGAGGGGCAGGGGAGTGCAAAACTTCTGCGCCTCACTGCCCATCAGCCAGATAGACTTTACCGGGTGGCGGGCACAGGAGGCCTCCAGCCAGCTGGAAAATGTATCGCGGGCTTCTGAGGCGTCCGCTGCCGGACCAAAGCGATTTTCTGCCATGGGCCAGTAAAGGCGTTCTCCGTGGCGCGGCAGCTGATGCCAATTCATCGCTCGAATAATATTGCCAAACAGGGCATCCAGCGGCAGAGCTGCGCCGGGCTCATGGTTGTCCACGGCGAGAAGCTCCTCGCCAATTCGCCAACAATTGAGGACAAATGGCTGCACCTCCTGCCTGGGCGGTGCAACTTGAGTGACTAAGACGGGCTGTGCAGAGGATACGCTTTCATCCGGGCGTGTGAGGACGGTGATATCCGGTGCTGAGGCACTGGCACCCCTGCCCTGCTGGGTTGGGGCACTGACAATCTGTGCCACCGATTGGAGCAGGGGGCTGGCCGGGGCAGCCACGGCCTGCCGCAGCTGAGGTAAGGCATCTTCCGCCGGTGGCAGCTGGGCCTGGCGGGGCTCTGGAGCTAGCGGCAATACAAAGCGTGGCACATAGCTGGCTACGCCAAGTACTGATAAATATTCCGCTCGCTGCAGCTCGTTCACTTACACGCCCTGTTTCTTACTCTCACTGTTGGCGAGCAAGTTTAACGCATCCATGTAAGCTTGTGCCGAGGCAATCAAAATATCAGTGTCGGCGCCAACACCATTGACCAGACGGCCGTCTCTTTCCAGACGCACAGTCACCGAGCCCTGGGAGTCAGTTCCCTGGGTCACTGCGTTGACAGAATAGAGTTTCAGGTCGGCACCGCTGTCGACGATGTGCTCAATGGCTTTAAAGGTGGCATCCACCGGACCGCCACCCGCAGCCTCGGTCTCATGCACTGCACCATCGATTGACAGGCTGATAAAGGCCTGGGGTGCGCTGCCAATTTTACTGCGTACGTCCAGGTCTTTCAGCTGGTAGCGCTCCACCGGGGCTTCGCTCTCGGCGATCAATGAGTGCAGGTCCTCGTCGAAAATTTCATGTTTCTTGTCGGCCAGCTCCTTGAAGCGCAGGAATACCTGTTGAAATTCGTCGCTGTCGGAGAAGTCGATACCGAGCTCCTCGTAGCGGGCGCGTACGGCGGCCCTGCCGGAATGCTTGCCCAGCACCAGGCGGTTTTGGCCCCAGCCTACATCTTCGGCGCGCATGATTTCATAAGTTTCGCGATGCTTGAGCACACCGTCCTGGTGGATTCCGGATTCGTGGGCAAAAGCGTTAGCACCGACAATAGCTTTGTTTGGCTGTACCGGGAAGCCGGTGACCGAGGAGACCATACGTGATGTTGGCACTATGTGGCTGGTGTCGATGCCGGTGTACACCGGGTAGAGGTCCTGGCGGGTCTGAACCGCCATAACTATCTCCTCTAGAGAAGCATTGCCGGCGCGCTCCCCCAAGCCATTGATGGTGCATTCCACCTGGCGTACACCGTTCATAACTGCGGATAGTGAGTTTGCCACCGCCAGGCCCAGGTCATTGTGGCAGTGGGTGGAGAAAATGGCTTTGTCGGAGTTGGGGACATTTTCAATAACCCGGCGGAACATGGCGCCGTATTCACCTGGCTCGCCATAGCCGACAGTATCTGGGATATTGATTGTGCCGGCTCCGGCGCTGATAACCTCTTCAATAATGCGGTACATGAAATCCGGCTCGGAGCGGCTGCCGTCCTCCAGGGAGAATTCCACATCATCGGTAAACTGGCGTGCGGTTTTCACTGCTGTGACCGCCTGTTGCAGCACATCTTCCGGGTCCATCTGCAGCTTGTACTTCATGTGGATCGGGGATGTGGCGATAAACGTATGGATACGGGAGGCGTTGGCCTTTTTCAGGGCCTCACCGGCACGCAATATATCGGCATTGACCGCGCGGGCCAGGCTGCAGATACGGGATTCGGTCACTGCTTCGGCAACAGCCTGTACGGCTTCGAAGTCGCCGGGGCTGGCGATGGCAAAACCGGCCTCAATGACGTCCACACGCATGCGTTCAAGCATTCGGGCAATACGCACCTTCTCCTCTTTAGTCATAGAGGCGCCAGGGCTCTGCTCACCATCGCGCAGAGTCGTATCAAAAATGACTAATTTATCTTTCTTTGTACTCATTTTCGCTTGTTCTCCTTATTTGTTTCGAGGCTAAACAAGCGGCTCTGTCGCTGTCTATGCGCCGTCCAAATAAAGTTGGGAATTCTGTGGGAGTGGGGGGGAGAAAAATTATATGCCGCGTAGCGGCAGTCGTAGCGAGTAAGCTAGGGGGAGATGGTGTTGGTTAAATGTACAAATATCAGTCTTCATGTCTGGCTATATCCGCGTCGGACTGGGATTTTTGTATTATGTATGTTTTTCGATCTAAAGGTCAATTATTATCCTAATTATGCGTAAAAAGCATCTTTTATCATAGGTTTCATCCTACCTGGTAGGTTTATTTTAAGATTTCGACCTAAAAATGTATCTTACCCTCACAAACCTCACAAACCTCACAAACCTCACAAACCTCACAAACCTCACAAACCTCACAAACCTCACAAACCTCACAAACCTCACAAACCTCACTGTCGAGGGGGAAGTCGATCTGAGTATTAATACTGCTTGTCGACGTGACTGGCTGAGTCATCTTCCAGCTTGTGTAGGAAACGCCATAAGTCACCGTGAAGCCGCTCCACATCAGAGCGACTGATTGATGATTGGTCAAGGCGGCGCTGGACCCAAGCCCTGGCCCGGGGTTTCAGCTCCAAGGCTGCGCTGGTAGCTTTTATCAGAGAGACACGCTCATCTGAGGGCGAGCGGCACCTTTCTACCAGGCCGCGCTTCTCCATGCGCTTCAGCAGTGGGGTGAGGGTGCCTGAATCCAGCATAAGGCGCTGGCCCAGGGCGCCGAGGCTATGCTCCTGGTGGCTTTCTTCTCCCTCCATGGCCCACTCCCATAAAACCATCAGCACCAGGTACTGTGGGTAGGTGATATCCAGGTCCTTCAACATCGGCTGGTAGACCTTTGTCATGGCCCGGGAGGCAGCGTAGAGGGCGAAACAGAGCTGGCGATTGAGGGCCAGCTCGGCAGAATCATCATCACAAATCACAGTTACAGCATCCGCTCAATTTCCGCGTGCAGGGATTCGGGGCTGTCCTTGGGAGCGTAACGCTTCACCTGTTGACCATCCTTGCTGATCAGGAACTTGGTGAAATTCCATTTGATTCCTTCGGTACCCAGTAGTCCGGGTGCGCGTTTTTTCAGTTCTACAAATAGCGGGTGTGCAGAGGGGCCGTTAACATCCAGCTTTGCGTAGACGGGGAAGCTGACACCAAAATTCAGTTCGCAAAACTCCTGGATCTCCTTATCACTGCCCGGTTCCTGTTTGCCGAACTGGTTGCAGGGAAAGCCAAGAATGGTCAGTCCGCGATCCTTGAATTCGCTGTAGAGCGCTTCCAGTCCTTTGTACTGCTTGGTAAAGCCGCATTTACTCGCCGTGTTGACCACCAGGATCAGCTGACCTTTGTAGTCTTCGAGGGTTGCGGTTTCGCCACTGGCTGTTTTGACTGGGATTGAAAAGAGGTCGGTCATGGTGGGGTCCTGTATTTGTATTGTGCACAATATAGTTGCGCACAACACAAATGGCAAGTGTCACTTTGGGCTAGTAAGTTTCAGTATTAGCTTTGTTGTGAGAATGATTATTAATTATATTATGCGCCAAATTCTCAATTTTGTTTGCAGCAACAGAAAAGGACTCTCCATGCGCCTTTCCCAATATCTGGCCAGCCTTTTTGTGGCGGTACTAGCCATTACGATGATCCCCGCCCATGCCCAGCAAGCTGGACTCTCGGAGCAGGAACTGCGTCAGCTGATGCAGATGGCGGAATATATTGGTGTGGATTATCCAGAGGCGGTGGCTAACGGCGAGATCATCAATGCCGATGAATATGCCGAGATGGAGGAGTTCGCTCAGCTGTTGATTGATCGCGGGCAGCAACTTGCAGACTCTGCACAAGCTGAGGGAATACGCGCTGATGCGCTGGCTCTGCAGGGGGCTATCCAACGCAAAGCAACTGTTGCTGAGGTCCAGGTACATACGGCCAAACTGCGTCAAGGTTTGCTGTCTATTGCGCCAGCTCTTTCCCTGCCTACTGCGCTGCTCAGCCTCGAGGAGAGCACTGCCATCTACCAGGTCCAGTGCATCGCCTGTCACGGCGTGGAGGGCAAGGGGGATGGTCCTCTCGCCGCCCAGCTGGAACCGGCACCGACAGATTTCCATGAGCGTGAACGCGCCGACAACCGCTCGCTGCTGGGTCTATATGATGCCATCAGCAACGGCATTGATGGCACCGCAATGACTGCGTTCAAAAACCTGAATGAACAACAGCGTTGGTCACTGGCTTTTTATGTGGGCAGCATGGCATTCGCCGGAGAAAGTGCCACAGCAGCGGAATCCAAGCCGAGCTTACAGGACCTGGTAATGTACAGCCCCCAGGTATTGCGCAATGATCGCCCGGATATCTCCAGCCAGGCGGTGGCGGCATTGCGCGCAGACCCCCGCATCCTGTTTGCAAGTGCTCCAGAAGAGGGCAGTGCGCCGATTAATGTAGCTCGGGTACAGCTGCAAAAATCCTTACTGGCCTACCAGCAGGGCGACTATGCCAATGCCCGTACCTTAGCCATCAGCGCTTATCTGGATGGCTTTGAGATGGCGGAAAATTCACTGGACTCGCTGGATGCTGATCTGCGTCTGGCCACAGAGCGCGAACTCTTGGGGCTGCGTGCAAAACTGAGTGCCGACAGTGATCCGCAGCAGGTTGAAGCCCAGGTTGAGATAATCCTGCATCAGTTAGCGCAGGCCGAGACCTTAATGGAGGGTGGTAACCTTTCCGGTGCGGCACTGTTCATTGCGAGCCTGGTAATTCTGCTGCGTGAAGGACTGGAAGCGCTACTGGTGGTGATCGCGTTGACCACGATTTTGGTCAAAACTGGTCGTCGCGATGCCCTCAAGTTTGTGCATCTAGGCTGGATTGGCGCTTTTGCTGCCGGTTTTGCCACTTGGGTTGCTGCCCAGAGCGTCATCACTATCAGTGGTGCCAGCCGTGAGGTGATGGAAGGTGTGGCCGCTCTGCTGGCCGCGGTAGTGCTCTTTTATGTGGGCTTTTGGATGCACAGTAAGACTCAGGCGTCGGAGTGGCAAAAATACATTCAGAACAGTATCAATCGCAGCTTGAGCACGGGCGCCCTTTGGGGAATTACAGGTCTTGCATTTATCGCTGTATACCGTGAGATTTTTGAAACCATCCTGTTCTACCAGTCTCTATTGGCACAGACTTCGGAAAACCAATACAACTCTCTCTGGGGTGGTATCGCTGCCGGTGTGGTCCTGCTTGCGATAGTTGGCTTCGTCCTGGTGCGTTACTCCGTGAGCCTGCCAATCGGTAAATTCTTCTCCGCGACGACCTACGTATTGCTGGCCCTCTCCTTCGTACTTGCAGGGAAAGCAATAGCAGCTCTGCAGGAAGCAGCTTGGATCGGTATCGCTCCACTGCCTGTACAGTTCAGTTTTGACTGGTTGGGGATTTATTCCACTTGGCAGGGTATTGGCCTGCAGGCTGCCATCCTTGTGGCGGCTCTATGGCTGGTGTTGAAAAGTCGCAGTAGCAGTGCGGCTGCAACTGAAATAGCCTGATCCCGAAAAAGATACCCGTCCGCACGGGCGGGTATCCTGATTCTCCTCCCCCCGTTTTTTACTGTAGTAAGACGACACTTAAAGCTCTTTTTCTCTTGAAGTTTTCCAGTATTCCTTTTCCTTTTTTAGCCTGCAGTTTCTGATTTGCGGGCACTCTAGTTGGAGAGAGCAAGTTTTCAGGGCGTATCAAGTGAAACATTTTTAATGCTAACAGGGCGTCCAATTTGCATATTAACTTTAGGCAGAAAGCGTATCCGTGATTTACCGGGCTCTTCACTTGCAGGGGCGAGACGCGTATCAGTCTCCAGCCCTATCAGCCTTACTGGCAATAGTGGTGTTGCAGACTTTGACAGTATTGCCAGCATTTGGTTATTAAGTTCACTCAGGTGAATATTCTCTGTGTTTGTACCGGGAAAAAAACAGAGTAATTCACCATTTTCTACAGCCTGGCCGAGAGCTTTGAGTTGATCTTCATTGCTGCCGGCGTGTCTATAAAAGATGGGTTTGGCACCGCAATAGTTCAAAATAAACCGCATCACTGATGACTTAATACTTTTATCGGGTAGGAGAAATCGAACCGGTCGCTGTAAGGCGTCTATTAACAGCAATGCGGACAGGTTACCTGCGGGTCTGCAAAGTAGCAGGGCGGCCCCAGTTTCTGGTATCCGCTTAGGGTTTTTACATTGTGTGCGAGCCAGTAAATGAGAGGATAGCCAGATCAGTAGGTGCGCGATAAAGTCTGGCAATTTTATAAACAGGAAGACCATAACGATTATATTGAGCAGGGCAACCAGAATAAAGAGCTGTGGGATCGTGATTTTCAGGGTATCGAGAAGTGCGATGTTCACTAGAGAGATCACCACGATAAAAAAAGCATTGAGCACATTATTCACTGACAATATTTGTGCCCGAACCGCTTTATCAGCCCTGTCCTGCATAATCGTATATAGCGGGACAATATAGATTCCGCCAAAAATACCTAAAAGAGCGGTATATATCAGGATTGCGTAGGCGCCATCACTTTGCAGGTATTCACTGACGGAGGCTCCAGACAGGGTCTGGAAGTGAGCGGCCGTGAGGCCGAGCCCCAGGCCGGAAATGGTGATCCCCACACTGCCCAGTGGCACTATGCCGAAAGTAATACGACCCCGAGAGAGACTCTCACACATAAGTGAACCCACTGCGACGCCCACCGATAAACAGCAGAGGATAATGGTGATTACCGGCTCGTTGGCACCTAGGACATTGCGAGTGAAACTAGGTACCTGTGCCAGGTAGGCTGAGCTTACCAACCAGAACCATGAGCAGGCGAGGATGGCATAGAAGACTGTCGGCGTTTTCCGTATCAGGCGTAAGATACGCCATGCTTGTGATAAGGGGTTCCAGCTGATATGCAGTTGCGGTGATGAAGGCGGTGCGGCGGGGATGGCACGACTGCTCAAGTAACCGAATATCGCGACAAAAACCATAATCAGGCTCAAATCGAGTAGCCCCGGCTGTCCAGGTTTCGTGAATCCGGCTAACAGTGTGCCTATTATTGTGCCGGAAAGGACGCCTGCAAAAGAACCCATCTGGGCCATCCCGTTGCCACCCATTAATTCGGTCCGTTTCAAATGCTGCGGCAAGATTGCGTATTGCACAGGGCTGAAAATGGCAGTGTGCGTGGCCAGTAGGAAAAGCACGACAAAGCTAAGAACCCGGTTGTTGCCGAGCAGGGCAAAGGCGCCAAGTAGTACGATAAAAATCTCTGCCAGCTTCAGAATCCTGATGATTTGCCCTTTATCGTACTTGTCTGCCAGCTGTCCGGCAGTCACAGAAAAGAGGAAGTAGGGCAGTATGTAGAATCCGGTTGCCAGGTTGATCAGGGCATTGGCCTCAGATTCCGCCAGGCGAAATGCGAGCATGACCAATAGTGCGTTCTTGAATAAATTATCATTGAAGGCGGCGGTGATTAGTGAAAAAAATAGTGGCAGGAAGCGACGTCTGCAAAGTAACTTGAACTGGTTGTGCTGAGCCATTGATGCTCGCTCGATAGAGATTTGCACACAGGATTTTACTAAACGGCTTTTCTTGACCTGAATGCCGAACTCTGCAAAGAGGGAGGGACAGCCCCCAGGAGCTAGATAGTGGTGCAAGATATAGAAATGCTAGCAGGTTACGACAGGGATACCTGGAGTGCTTATGCCGAGCTTAAAGTTGTCTTTTTGCAAGTGTAAAAAGTGCCCATTTGTGCCAGGCTATTTCCCCGATTGCCTCAACCATAAAAGCGGGGCTGGTTTGTACACCAGCCCCGAAAAAGAGGCTAGCGTTGCTTTCCACGCAGCCCCAGGACTTCATCGTGTAGGGTCTCAGCTTTGGCTTCGGGGGCTCAATCGGGTTGCCGGCTACCACACTTACTTTGGACCAGAAACGTCGTGGCCAGGTGGAAAATGCATGGCCATCTTTGTGGCTGAAGAAGCTGCCCCACAAGCCACGTAGTGCCATGGGAATTACCGGTACCGGGGTACGTTCCAGTATCTTTTCAATACCCGCTTTAAACGGTTGAATCTCCCCATCTTTTGTCAGTTGTCCTTCGGGGAAAATACACAGCAGGTCGCCATCTTTCAGTCCTTGCTCAATATCCTGAAAGGCCTTTTCGTAGCCCTCCGGGTCCTTGGCCTTTGAGCAGATGGGGATGGCGCGCCCGGTGCGGAAAATAAAGTGCAGAACCGGTATCTCGTAGATAGGCTTGTACATGATAAAGCGAATAGGGCGTCGTACCGCTCCGGCCAGCAGGAGTGCATCCACATAACTGACATGGTTGCACACGATGAGTGCCGGGCCGTCTGCGGGAATTTGCTCCAGCCCCACGTGCCTTACCCGGTAAATGGTGTGGGAGAGCATCCAAATAAGTAGGCGCATGGCGAATTCGGGCACCTTGGTGAATACAAAAATAGCCACGGCAGCATTCATCAGGGCGATCACCAGGAAAAACTGGGGAATGGTGGCCTCCAGGATATTCAGGAAGAATAGGCCGAGTAGCGCTGAGACCACCATGAACAACGCGTTGAGGATATTGTTAACCGAAATAATTTGTGCGCGGATTTCAGGCGCTGAACGGTCTTGTATCATCGCGTAAAGCGGCACTATGTAGAGGCCGCCGCAGATACCGATCATTACCAGGCAGGCGAGAATTGTGTAGGCGCCGTCACTGCTCAGGAAAGCCTCCAGAGTTGCCTGCTGCAGCTCGACAAAATTGCCGCCGGCTGCGGCCAGGGCGATGCCGGTAATAGTCAGGCCAGCGGCGCCAAGGGGAACCAGGCCCAATTCAATATTTCCGTCGGAGAGGCGCTCACATAGTAGCGAACCCAAGGCTATACCGATCGTAAAGGTGCACAGTAGAAGGGTGACCAGAGATTCATCGCCACCAAGGACATTCTTGGTAAAACTGGGAATTTGTGTCAGGTAGGCCGCTCCCATTAACCAGAACCAGGAAATACCGATAATCGCGTAAAAAATAGAGGGAGTTTTGGAGGTTTTAAGCAGAATGTTTTCGGTCTGGGTAAAGGGGTTCGGATTGATACGCAGGTTTGGTGCCGGCGCAGGCGCTACAGGAATCCCACGGCTGGCCAGGTACCCCAGGACTGCCGCTCCCATTATTATCCAGCTCAGGTAGAACAGGCCGTTCTCACCCTGGCCGGTCAGTCCGGCCAATAAACCGCCGACGATGGTTCCGGTGAGGATGCCGACAAAAGTGCCCATCTCTACCAACGCATTGCCGCCAACCAGTTCGGAGCGTTTCAGGTGCTGGGGCAGGATGGCGTATTTAACCGGGCCGAAGAAAGCGGACTGAATACCGAGCAGGAAGAGTACCGCAAGGCAGAAGACATTATTACTGCTGTAAAGGGCGGTGACTCCGAGAGCACCGATACAGATTTCCCCCAGTTTGATCAATCGGATCAAACGGCTCTTGTCGTACTTGTCTGCCAACTGCCCGGCGGAGGCGGAAAAGAGAAAGAAGGGCAGAATAAACAGGCCCGCTGCGACATTGATCAGGGCATTGGCTTCACTCTCCACCAAGCGGAAAGCAATCATCACGATCAGTGCATTTTTATAGACATTATCGTTAAAGGCACCGAGAAACTGGGTGAGGAAAAAAGGTAGAAAGCGGCGGCTGGATAGCAGCTGGAATTGGGTGCGATGGGCCATAAATATTATTTCTCCTGAAAGCACTGCACCTATGTTACGCCATAGCGACCACAAGTTGTCCAGCCTGTAGTGACAACGAAATAAATACTATTGAAGTTATATGGCGGGCTTTGGGGGAGGGCCTGTTATCAGGATAAGTCGTTGATGGGAAAGGAAACCGGCCGCGAGAGGCGGCCGGTTTGGGGGGATTCTGTTACCAGATTTTCACCCGTTCTTCTTCAGGCAGGTACATACCGTCACCCTCTTTCACATCGAAGGCCTCGTAGAACGCTTCGATATTGGGCAGTACACCTTGTACCCGGTACTCGGCAGGAGAGTGAGTATCTGTTTTCATACGGCCACTCAGCGCCTTGTCGCGCATTTTGCTACGCCATACCTGGGCCCAGCCCATAAAGACACGCTGATCGCCAGTGAAACCATCAATTACCGGCGCCTCTTCACCATTGAGGGACATTTTGTAGGCTTTATAGGCGATACCGAGGCCGGAAAGGTCACCAATATTTTCCCCTAAGGTCAGCTCACCATTGATATGTTCGCCTTCCAGTGGCTCAAAAGCATTGTACTGGGAGACCAGTTTGCTGGTCAGGTTTTCGAAGTTGCTACGGTCGGAATCGGTCCACCAGTTGTTTAGATAGCCTTTGCCGTCAAACTTGCTGCCCTTATCATCGAAACCGTGGCCAATTTCGTGGCCAATCACCCCACCGATACCGCCATAGTTCACTGCATCGTCCGCGTTCACATTAAAGAAGGGCGGCTGCAGGATAGCTGCGGGGAAGACAATCTCGTTCATCGCCGGGTTGTAGTAGGCGTTAACAGTCTGTGGGCTCATGCCCCACTCACTACGGTCGATGGGTTTGCCCAGCTTGTCGCGCTCGTAGCTGGCTTCAAACAAGTTGGCGGCCAGCACGTTACCTACCAGGTTATTTGAGTCCACCTGGAGAGCGGAGTAGTCGCGCCACTTGTCGGGGTAGCCAATTTTGGTAGTAAAGTTTTCCAGCTTGAACAGCGCCTGCTTGCGGGTATCCTCTCCCATCCACTCCAGGGACTGGATGGATTCCCGGTAAGCGGCTTTAAGGTTATCCACCAGAACGATCATGCGTTCCTTGGCTTCCGGTGGGAAGTGCTTTTCCACGTAGCGCTTGCCGACCAGTTCGCCCACCGCACCGTTGACGAACTGTACGCCACGCTTCCAGCGGGGTTCCATCTGCTCCACACCGTGGATAGTGGTACTGTAAAAGTCGAAGTGGGCCTGGGCCAGCTCTTCGTGCATGTAGGGCGCCATGGAAGACAGGACTTTGACTTTCAGGTAGCGCTTCCAGGTGGCGATATCGGTATCGGCGATAATCTGGTTGGCCGCCTCCAGATATTCGGGTTGGCCGACAATAAAGCTGTCAGCCTTGGCCAATTTGGCCATGCTCAGGTAGCTGTCCCAGTCCACTGCCGGCATCAGTTTTTTCAACTCAGCCACAGATTTCTTGTTGTAATACTTCTCGGGATCGCGATTGTCCAGGCGGCTGCGTTGATGTTCAGCAAGGCTTTCCTCAAGCTTGAAGATCTTGCCGGAAAAGGCTTTGGCGTTGTTGAGTCCGGCCTGTTCCTGAATCTGTACCAAATACTCTTTATAAGCTTTGCGAAGCTTCTGGCTCTTTTCGGTGTCCTCGAAATAATAGTCGCGATCCGGCAGCCCCAGGCCCGCCTGCCATAGGAAGGTGATATAGTTTTCAACCTGTTTCAGGTCCTGGTAGATAGTGCCGCCGAATGGCACGTTGTAGCCGGCGATATCGGCATAGGCGAAGAAGTCGGTGAGGTCTTTACGAGACTTGATGGCGTCGACTTTGGCGAGTTCCTCAGAGATTGCGGACAAGCCTTTCTTCTCGATCAGCTTTTCGTTCATGAAGCTGTTGTAGAGGTCACCAATCTGCTTGGCGCCGGCACTGTTGGCGCTGCTACCTGCTTCCATAATCAGCGCTTTAACCTGCTCAGTGCTTTGGTCTCGCAGGATTGAGAAACCGCCCCAGCGGGATTTGTCTGCTGGGATTTCAGTATTTTCCAGCCAGGTGCCATTTACGTAGGTGAAGAAGTCGTCCTGCGGGCGCACACTGGTATTTATCGCATTGAGGTCGATGCCGGAAGAGAGTTGCTCCTGCTGGCCGGTAGTTTTGTGGTGGCCTGTGCTGCTGTGATCGTGGGCCTGGACTGTCAGGGACAGTTGGCTGCCGGTAAGGATGCCTGCGATAGCGATAGGTAATAATAGTTTTTTCATTTCGGCTCTATTGGCTAAATTTTCAACGGTCAAATTAATCTTACATGGTAAAAGGTGTCAGTAAGTCCAGGCAAGGGGGACTGCGTTCAGCGGGGGACTGGCCGCGACAGGCTGTTGGTCGGTATCAACAAGATAAAGTGAGTTGAGAGCGGAGAATATGTGCAGCTGAGCCAACAAAAAAAGCCCCACAAGGTGGGGCTTTCTCGAACATACAAATTTAGTCTGGCAAATTAAAGGTAATTGGTAGGGAGAAGCTGAAGCTTTCGCTACCCAGCTGGGGTGGAACAGGAGGGTAGGGCGCTGCCCGCTCGACTGCAGCACGGGCTTCGCGGTTGAGGGTGCTGTAGCGGGAGTCTTGCACTGTCTGTATCTCCTGAATATGGCCAGAAGAGTTAATCACCACATGCAGACGCACACTGCCCTCCTGGCCTCGTTCCTGGGCACGCTTGGGATAGCGAATGTGGCTGAAAGTATGGCGTAAGAGGGAGGAGTGGAATATCTGACGTGCGAGGATCATACCTGCGGTGAGTGGGGCCTCTTCTTCCTCTTCCAGCATTTCCTCGACATTGGCTGCGGTTTCGCTTGTGGAGTTGATAGCGGCCAATTGGGTCGTCTCAGTATTCTCGCTGCCTGTAAGCTGAAGTGGCGCCCCCTCTGACTGCAGCAGTGGGTCGGTTGCTTCCGTCTGGGCGACTGCCCCGGCTGCTTCTTCCGCCAGCTCAATGACCTCTACTGTTTCAACCGCGGCGGGTGTCAAAGTCATTGTAGGGGGGCGAGGTCGGCCGCAGCCAGTGTAGGCTTGAGCAATGCGTCCTCCTTTTCTGGTTCCTCGGCAGCCGCGAGGATTTCTTCCTGGCTGATCAGTTTGAGCTGCAAATCGGCAATGCGCTCGCTACTGGGCTCAAGTGCTTCAAAGCTGGTGAGCAGGCCACTGGAAATATCGCCTGCAGCGAGCAGACCATCACGGAAGTCCGTGGAAGGTGGTACCGGGCCAACCCAGGCGCGCATTAACGTGTTAAAGAAGTCGGGATCGTTGAGCTCACCGAGGGTGATACCGTTTAAGAACACTGTTGTGATTCCAGTATCAGCGGCAAAATCGATAGCCAGCTGGTCACCGCGTAAAAGGCGCCCCTTGAACAGGTTGGCAAAGGTCACCATATTTTCCGCCTGGCTGCTCAGGGTATCGCCCCGGTTGTTGATGGCGATGCCCTCCATCCACTGGTTGCGGAATCGCCGCGCGGGAAGGCTGTCGGCGAGTATGCGGACTTCGAGTCTGCGTGGCAGTTCGCTATTAAGAAGACCCGCGGAGTTACTACTGAGGTTTTCCGAGTAGATGGCGGCAATGTAGAGCTCTTTATTGAATTGTTTTTCGAGCGCAAGACCGTTCAGGAGTGGTGCAGCTTGCGCAGATACAGCAAGTATGAACACCAAAAGTGAGAAGACAATTTTTATCGATTTCATTGTTCTACGGTGTCTGATTACCCGGATTAAGAGGTTCCGGTAATTAAGAGGTCGGGGCCCCCTCCCCAGTGCACACAATTCAGTTGAAAAAGTGCGCATTCAAAGTGTGAGCGAGCACACTGTACTCATCACTTCGTCTAACTCTACTGTAACTGCAATGGAGTTCAAGCCTGGAGCGGTTAGAATGTCCTCCGGCATGGAATTGAGCGGGCATGGCGGGAAACGATTGTCACAACTCGGGATGGGTGTTGCAGACCGATATCGTTTAGAATCGCGCTTTATAAAGCCTCTTTGGCCACAGTTTCCAAAAAAATGGAATAGTTTTCACTAATTTGTCGTACGCATGGAAATTAAACCTCTTATTGAATACCCTCGGGATGCCGTGGACCGGCTGCTTAACGTCATTCATCTGTTTCGTGATATTCGTGCGGTCAGTGAATGGCAATACGATGTACTACTGAAGAGATCCAGGTTGGTAAGTCTGGAGCCCGGAGAGCAGTTACTGCGTACCGGCGACGTAGATCAGTGGGTCTATTTCCTACTGCGCGGTGAATTGCAGGTACAGGTTGAGAGCGCTGGTAAAGGTACAGATACTTCTCCAGAGCGCACTTTGGCGGTCATTCGGCCGGGAGAATTATTTGGTGACCTGTCGATGTTGTTGGCGGAGCCACGCAGTGCCAGCGTATTCGCTGCACGCCATAGCCGAGAGACTCAGGTATTAGGTCTGGATTGCACTTTGTTTGGTGACTTGGAAGACCTATCTCTGTTGCAGCTGCCTGCCAAGCTGATTTTTTACCGCAATATGGTTCACTCACTGCGCTGGAAACTGGAAGTCTATCGCTCCAAGTATCCCGGCCACCAGCTGGCTGACAGCCACCGCAAGCTCAAGCTGTATACGGGCCCCAAGAACTGCCGCGAAGAGCTGGTTGCCCTTGCTGGGCAAGCTCGCTCACTGGCGCGTATTCTGCTCGATTGGAATGCTGAGTTTGGTTCTGGAGAACTGGTGGATGATGAATCCGATATGCTGGGATTCCTGGAATCCATGCTCTCCTGAATATCATATAGATACTACCCCAATGAGGCTGAGCTGCTGCCGGAGCCCCTGAATAGGCTGGTAGTTTATGGTAGGGCCAGCTTTATCTTTCTTTGCCGGCTTAATCCCCGGCTAAGGTCGCCACTCTGTCCAGCTCCCTCGTATACTCAATGTCTGCCGCTGTTTTGCGGATGTTATCGGCCCTGCAGTCACGTCAACTGGTCTCTTTCCGGCAGAATTCAATTTTGGAATATGGCCACGCTGTGTAAAATTTGGCCTGCGTAAGTCCCCGCTATCTCTCCAATGGGGTCAGTTTTATCTCTGTCCAACAGGTTTTTCTAGTTATGAGTTTATTGGCATCCATTTGGTCCAACCGCAATTACCGTATGGCAATGTTTGTCACTCTGTTGGCCATCGCCTGGCTTTTTAGTGGTGTTATACGTTCGGATGATCCGGTAGATCAGGGAGAGGTGAGCCAAGCATCAGTGGCCAAGCCCGAAGTAGCCATGCGTGTTCAAGCCCAGCTTATTGAGGCTCAGTCCTACGCCACACAGGCCCAGGTCAATGGGCATACAGAGGCTAACCGCAGTGTGCGTCTACGAGCAGAACTGGATGGGGTTATTATCGGTTTACCGGTGGCCGAGGGAAGTTCCGTGCAGCGTGGAGAGGTGATCTGTGAAATTGAAGCAGAGGATCGCCTGGAGAAGCTGGCTCTTGCCAAGGCGGCCCAACGCAAGGCCGAGCTGGATTACGCGGGTGCCCTGCGCCTGAAAAAGAAAGGTTTGCAGTCGGATACTGCCATGGCTGCGCAACAGGTGGCCCTGGCCCAAGCGCAAGCGGATTACACCCAGGCCAAGGTCATGGTGGATAACCTTAAAATCCGCGCGCCATTCGACGGTGTGGTCAATAGCCGGGCCGTGGAGCTGGGGGATTTTATTCGCCGCGGCGAGGAGTGTGCGACCCTGTTGGATCTGGATCCGCTTTTAGTGGTCGGCGAAGTCTCGGAAAACCAGGTTGGCAGTTTGATTCCCGGCGGCCCGGCCAGTGCGCAGTTGCAGCGCGGAATTCCGCTGCAGGGTAAGGTCCGTTATATCAGCCAGCAGGCCCAGGAGATTACACGAGCTTACCGGGTAGAAGTGGCGGTGAACAATCCGGGCAATGCACTGCGTGGTGGTTTGAGTGGTCGCTTGGCTCTGCCCACCGGCGAAATCCTGGCACATCATATTAATTCCTCCCTGTTGACCCTTGATGACCGAGGTGAGCTGGGAGTGCGTATCCTCAATGAGAATAACCGAGTCGACTTTGTCAATGTCACCTTGGTGGGTGATGGAGGGGGTGGTGTCTGGGTTAGCGGCCTGCCGGACCAGGTAACATTAATTACGGTCGGACAGGAATATGTCAGTGTTGGTGACATTGTTCGGGCGGAAATGATTACGCCCGAGCGGATATTCGAAAACCTCGCTCAACCTGTCGATGGAAGCTCTGAACCCATTTTAATGCCGACCTCGGAGCAGCGCCCGATAGTGGAAGGTGAGCAGCAATGAAGTTTTTGGAAGGGGCGATTGAGCGGAACCGCAGTACGCTTTGCCTGATGCTGCTAATTGTTCTGGTGGGGCTGGTAGCACGCGGGGCAATGACGATTGAATCCAGCCCGGAGGTTAACCCTCCCTTTGTAATGGTGCAGGTCACTCATGAGGGAATTTCTCCCGAGGATGGCGTGCGCTTACTGGTGCGGCCGATGGAGCAGGAAATCAGGGCGGTCGAGGGCGTTGTCGAAGTGATAGCGGTCGCGCGCGAATCGCTTGCTTACATGGTGGTGGAGTTCGATTCGGCTATCGAAGTGGATGATGCTGTCGATGATATTCGCAATGCTGTGGAAAGGGCCAGAGCAGAATTGCCGAGGGATGCAGAGGAGCCCACGGTTGAGGAGGCGTCAGCACAGCCATTTCCCACCATAGTGGTCACCCTTTCCGGAGAAAAGGTTAGTGAACGGGTATTACTCGACAGCGCCCAACTATTAAAGCGCAAAATCGAAAATATCAGTGACGTATTGAGCGCAGACCTACACGGAAATCGCGAAGAGGTCGTCGAGGCAATCATTGATCCGGTACGCCTTGAGCACTATCAGGTAACCAGCACCCAACTAATTAATGCGGTGCTGGGCAATAATTTGTTGATTCCCGCCGGTGAGCTGGATACCAAACGTGGCCGTTTCTCAGTAAAAGTTCCAGGACTTATTGAAACTGCACAGGATGTCTATGAGATACCTTTGAAGAACTCCTCTGATGGAGTAATTACCCTGGGGGATGTCACTGATATTCGTCGCACATTCAAGGACGCTGTCAGTTATACCAGCATCAATGGTCGCCCCGGGCTCGCCGTTAATGTTGAGAAACGCAATGATGCCAGCTCGGTGAATGTGGCTGACAGGGTCAGGCAGGTAGTGCAAGAAGAGTTGGATACGCTACCCCAGGGAGTGGAAGTGCAATTTGTCTTCGACCAATCCAGCTTCGCTCGGGATATGGTCAGTGAAATGCAGGGCAATATTCTTACCGCCATGCTGCTGGTTATGATTATTGTAGTGGCTGCACTTGGTTTTCGCTCTGGCATCCTGGTGGGTTTGGGGGTGCCTTT
This sequence comes from Microbulbifer sp. GL-2, assembly GCF_007183175.1. Taxonomy (NCBI): domain Bacteria; kingdom Pseudomonadati; phylum Pseudomonadota; class Gammaproteobacteria; order Cellvibrionales; family Microbulbiferaceae; genus Microbulbifer; species Microbulbifer sp. GL-2. The sequence continues at coordinate 782,878 of NZ_AP019807.1, read as the reverse complement.
TTCGCTGTTATTTGGTTCTATCATCACTTGGTATCTGGGTTATTCCTTCAACTTTATGGTGATGTTCGGCATGTTGCTGGCTCTCGGAATGTTGATCGATGGCTCTATTGTTATTACCGAATTTGCCGACCGAAAAATGGCTGAAGGGTTAAGTGCACGCCATGCCTATATTGCCTCGGTCAGCCGTATGTTTTGGCCGGTGGTGGCCTCCACTGCGACAACGCTCGCTGCCTTCCTGCCAATTATGCTCTGGCCGGGAGTCGTCGGAGAATTTATGCGTTATTTGCCGGTGACCGTATTTTCGGTATTGGCGGGATCGCTACTGTACGCGCTCTTTTTCGCTCCGGTGCTGGGCTCACTGTTTGGCAAGAGTAACCTGACTGCATCTGGCCGGGACCATCTGAAGCAACTGGAAGAGGGACGGCCAACTTTGCTACCCGGTATCACCGGTTATTACGCCCGCCTGTTGGCATTTGTACTGCGCTGTCCCGGCGCTGCGTTTGTAACCACGATAGTGGTTCTTGTGGCGATCTTTATAGCCTTTGGCCGTTACGGCGCTGGAGTAGAGTTTTTTACTGAGACTGAAGAGCAGTATGGCAATGTGGAGATTCGGGCCCAAGGCAACCTGTCCATGGCTGAGAAGAAAATACTTGTAGCCCAAGTGGAGCAGGCTGTGCTGGGAGTACCGGAGGTACGTATTGCCCACAGTACTATTGGCTCCGGCGGAATATCGGGTAATTCTGACCGGGCGCCGGACCAAATCGCCAATATGCTGGTGGAGCTGTTACCGGCGGAAGAACGCGAACGTCGCAGCCGGGAAGTCTTCGAGGATATACGCACGCGCACAGCCAACTTTGCCGGAATTAAGGTTACCGCCAATGTTATGGAGGGCGGCCCCCCAGTGGGCAAGGATATTGTATTGGAATTACGCGGCCAGAATTATGAAAAACTGCTGGCGGAAACCTGGAGATTACACCGGGCCATGGAGGACAAATTTACGGGCCTGAGGGATATTGTGAATACGGCCCCACTTCCGGGTATCCAGTGGGAGGTACAGGTGGATCGGGCCAAGGCGGCCTTATATGGGGCGGATCTTACTGAAGTGGGTCGAGCGGTTCAGCTTGTGACAAATGGTGTACGTGTAGCCGAGTATCGACCCGATGATACTGACGAGGAAGTGGATATTCGTATCCGATACCCACAGCATGTCCGCGGAATTACAGCACTGGATGAACTGAAAGTTAATACGGCCCGAGGCACCGTACCGATCAGTAGCTTTGTGCACACTGACGCTATGCCCAAAGTTGATAAAATAGAAAGGATCGATGGAGTCACCCGAATGCAGGTCAAGGCAGATGCCCAGGAGGGGTATTGCCCGATGACAAGGTAAAAGAAATCCGGGCATGGCTGGAAAAAAATCCGGTAGATCCGAATGTCGAGCTGTTGTTCCGTGGTGCAGATGAAGAGCAGAGTGAATCGTTTCAATTCTTGGGTGTGGCTTTCCTGCTTTCTCTATTCCTGATGTTCATCCTGCTGGTAACCCAGTTCAATAGCTTCTATCAATCCCTGTTGATTCTATCCTCAGTAATTATGTCGACGATTGGTGTGATGCTTGGTTTGCTGGTTACCCAGAGCACTTTCAGTGTCATTATGACTGGTGTTGGTATCGTCGCCTTGGCGGGTATTGTGGTCAACAACAATATCGTGTTAATTGATACTTACAACTTTGTGCGCAAAAACGAGCCGGGGCTTTCTCCTGCGCAAGCTGCGCTCAAAGCTTCTACACAGAGATTGCGCCCGGTGTTCCTTACCACGGCCACTACCATTCTAGGATTATTGCCACTGGCTTTGGGAGTGAGTGTGGATATGGTTGGCAGAAACGTGGTGGTCGATGGAGTTATTGCCTCATTCTGGGTCAAACTTGCCAGCGCCATTGTGTATGGTCTCTCTTTTTCCACTTTACTCACACTTCTGGTTACGCCGGTCTTGCTGGTGCTGCCAGGACATTTACGTGGAAAGTATTCAGGGGCTAAGCTCGGAAAATTCCGCTGGAGTTAGTTTATATCAACTTTTTATGATCACTAATTACGGGGGCATCGGCCCCCGTTTTTTTTCTAAGGGGCAAAAATGCTGAGAACTTGGCCTGAAGATATTGTAGAGCGCAGCCATTCTCTTGCCGGGACAAGTTTACGAACCGAGATTGAGAACTTTATTCGGTTACATCAGTTACCGACAGAGTTTCATTCGGAAGTGCAGCAATATTACTTGCCGCTGGCTCTGTGGTTGCAGGAGAAATATGTACCAGGGCAGACACTGGTGGTAGGGGTCAGTGGTGGACAGGGTACTGGTAAATCCACACTTACAGATTTTATCCGTCTCATACTGTCGAAGAGGGGATTCGATTGCTGTGCAGTCTCCCTCGATGATATATACCTGACACGTGCAGAGCGCCAGCAGCTTGCAGAAGAGGTTCACCCCCTTTTACAGACCAGGGGTGTACCGGGTACTCACGATGTGCAACTGGGGATAGATACCCTGGAGGCGCTGTGTAAGGCAGGTAATCAATCCTCTATAGCTTTGCCGCGTTTTGATAAGTCTGTTGATGAGCGGGCCCCCCGCAACCACTGGCCGATACATAAAGGGAAAGCGGAGTTTGTTTTTTTGGAAGGTTGGTGCCTGGGAGCGAAACCAGTGGCTGCACCGCAGAGTCCGGTTAACTTTTTGGAAAAATCTGAAGATCAGTTCGGTATCTGGAGACGCTATATCAATCAACAGCTCAATGAGCGCTATAAGGAGCTCTTCAGCAGGGTGGATATTATGGTAATGCTGAAAGCCCCGGATATGGAATCCATTCTTGAGTGGCGAAAACTACAGGAACAAAAGTTGCGTGAGCGCACTGGTGCCGGTATGCGGGACGAGGAGTTAAAGCGATTTGTCCAGCACTATGAGAGTGTGACACGCAATATCATGGCTGATATGCCTCTTTGGGCAGATTGTGTTTTGCAGCTGGGGAGGGATCACAAGATCAGGGAAATCAGGCTAAGGCCGGAGTAAGGGCAGAGAGTAAATCTGAGGGGAGTTAAGAGGGGGTAAATGGAGAGTTGAACCCCGGAATTACCGGGGTTCGAACAGCGGGAGCCGAGGCTCCAACTGCATGGCTGGTCTTACTTAGCCTTGGGCGGACGGCCACGGCCGCGCTTTACAGGAGCAGCTTTAGTTGTAGCTGGGGCTGCTGGCTCTGCTTTTTTGGGGCGCCCTGGCTTTTTCTTTGCTTCTTCGCTTTTAGCTGGGCGTCCGGGCTTCTTTTTTGCAGTTTCTGCCTTCGGTGGGCGGCCACGGCCGCGCTTTACAGGAGCAGCTTCAGTTGCAGCTGGGGCTGCGGTATCTGCTTTTTTCGGGCGTCCTGGTTTCTTCTTTGCTTCTTCGGTTTTCTTGGGGCGACCGGGCTTCTTTTTGGTCTCTTCAGTGGCCGCAGCTGCTTTTGGTGGACGGCCCGGCTTCTTCTTAGCTGCTTCGGTTTTAGCTGGGCGTCCTGGTTTTTTCTTTACAGATACCGCTTTCTTTGAAGCTGCAGCTTTTTTGGCTTCGGCAGTAACTTTTTTCTTCTCTGCAGAAGCCAGTTTCTTGGCAATAGTTGTTTCTTCCTTAGCGACAACTTTAGCTACTTTAGCTGCGAGCTTGTTGGCAGCTTTGATTGCAGCCAGTTCGTCTTTGGCTTCAGCAGCTGCATTCTTAGCTTCGGTTGCTGCAACTTTAGCTTCTGCTGCGGCATCGCGCGCTTTCTGAAGTTGCTTTTGTTGTGCAGGAGTCTTCTTCTTGGCGCGAACGGTGGCCAGCTTTTCCTGAGTGGCTTTGGCTTTTACTGCAGCTTTTTTGGCGCTGTTTGCCAATTTTTCTGCTTTAGCGGCAACGTCCTTCTCTTGTTTGATACGGGCGCTGTCGAGTTTTGCGGTGAGGGAGCGTAGCTCCGCTTCCAGTTGAGAAATGTCGCTAGTAGCGACCTTGGGTGCTTTTTTTGTAGCCATTAAATTATCCCTGAAAAAGATTTGTTCTAGTAAATGGGGGCATTCCTATCAATTATTCTCAGCCATCTTTGCAATGAATTACATCGCCAAAGATGTTTGTTTTCGGCAGAAAACAATTGATAGTGAGTCCCCCCAAGCGAGCGGCGCTAATTGCAGCTTATTTGTATACCTAAATGCAAGTCTTTTATAGGGTTTTTTACAATTTAAGTTAAAAAAAATGGTTTTTTTTTACTTATTTCCATTTTGTAGACCTCTGCAAGTCCGTTTTAGTGGATGTTTTGTGTTTCCTGGCAAAGTACACGTGAGTTTTGTTTATCGCTGATTGCGTTTATCAATTGTGTTAAAAGCATGAATAGTTGAGTAATTTCCTATGGATTAATACGTGGAAAATTTGTGATCAAAACTCTTGCTTGGTTTCTCTCTTATGTGCTGCTGATTGGACTGGTAAACAGAATTAACAAGACAACAGCTTCGGCTCTGTTAACAAAACTTAACTGATAGATATCGATGAACCTATAAAAGTAGATGATTACCCCTGCTAAAAGGCCACTAACACTTGACCACATAAACCTGGTGAGGAGATCAATGTCCTCTGTTTGCTTAAAAGAAGTAGCTATGAAGTTAAAGGTATATAGGGGAGGTGAACAGCGTGCGGTATAGCCTTCATATTTATAAGGGTATATCGGTTGCTTTTCAACGGTAAGTCAAACCTGGGACCAGTGGCAGGCTTAATGTATTAATGATGTGTTTGCTATTGAGGGTTGCAGAGGGAGGATTGCCAGCTGATTGAAAAGTTCGTGATCAGTTTGTGACAAAATTACCAATTGTAGAGTGGCTCAACTTTATCAATCGGTAGTGAAAATTCGCCCGATGTATGGAAGTTGGCCCTGCTGTATGCCAGCCGGCTGACAGCCCAGGTGTTGTTTATCTTTCATGAGGTGGTTTCTTTTGTTATCTAATGACACCGGAATGTGCCTGCTTCAGATGTGAAGCTTATTATTGTTTTTGCTAATGGTAGGGTATGCCCAGGTGGCTATGTTTGGTTTGCCCATACCTGCTTTGATGTAAACATGCAGGGAGGTGTAGGAGAGCAGCTCCTTATTGCACGTCTATCCATAATTTGTAGATTGTGCCGGGGCTGGGACCCGCCCTTATCGGACTTTATGGCTCGGTAGGGGGAGAGCTGGGTGTTGGCTGGTCTGGTTCTTGTGAGGACCTTCGGTGAAGAAAGGAAGAGGCTGGGTTATTTCTTTCACCGAAGATGCATATATCAATACAAATCCCAATAGGGTTACAGTGGTCCGTAGGGAAGGTAGCGGTTATTTGAGTGCTTTCGAATCCACAGTAGCTGCTCACGCTCAAGAGGGGCTTTGCGCTGGCGAAGAATTTTTGCCAAAGGTATTACGGCGGATTCCGCTCCAGCATCCCATCCCGTCAGCTGCATCTCAGCGAGGGCGAAAAAGCGAATCAGTTGCCACAACTGATCGTTATTCCAGTGCTGGCTCTCCTCTACCCAGTGCTGGGACGGAAGGCGGATGAGTCGAGATGCCTGTTTGTCTTCTTCCTTTAGTTCCTCTGTAAGGGAGTCTTCCGTAATTACAGCGGCGATGAGTCTACGCAGCTGATCCCGGTCGAACTCCCACGGGTTTTCATTTTGCTGGCCACCCACCTGTGGCTCCCAGGCACCTACGCTCATACTCACTCCTTTATTCAGGTACGAATTTTTAACCATTATAACGGGCTGAATATATTTCTGTGGGAGGGAATTGTTCCCTGTTGTGTTGGGAGTGAGTGTGAGAAGGAGAATGCAGCGCAAAATATTGGAATTACGATAATATAGAAGTGAATCACAGTGCTGAGGTTTCGATGAAATTTATCACTAAGACCCTGCCAGCTACCAAGCGTGTTGCATTGGTGGCCCACGATAATCGCAAAGGCGCAATGACTGATTGGTGTTTGCGTTACCGTGCTCTTCTGGGAAAGCACATTCTCCTGGCTACTGGAACTACTGGTGGCAAGATAGAGGATGCTACTGGTCTACAAGTGGAGAGATTATTAAGTGGACCTCTTGGTGGTGACCAACAACTGGGAGCTAGGATCAGTGAAGGGGAGGTCGATCTGCTGGTTTTCTTTTGGGACCCCTTCGAGCCGATGCCCCATGACCCGGATGTCAAAGCATTGTTGCGCATTGCGGCTGCCTGGAATATTCCGGTGGCTTGTAATTCGAGCAGTGCGGATATGATTGTGCAATCTGTATTGATGGATCGGTCATTTGACCGGGAAGTACCGGACTACCAAAATTACCTTGAACAGCGTTGATCGGATTCTTTCGCTCAAAAAATGATCTGCGAATCCGGGTGTTTTTCATAACCTGTTGATTTTTATAGTTTATTTTCCTGGGTTATAGGTTGTGCTTGCAATGCCTGTCAATTCGCGGCAATCTTGCCCACCAGAACAGACCGGTAAATCCGGCATCTTTGGTATTTGATAATTGCACGGTGTTTTATGAGTAGACGACGCGGAAAGGCCGTAGAGGAAGAAAAAGCGGATATCGACCTGACGCCCATGCTGGACGTTGTGTTTATCATGCTGATCTTCTTTATTGTGACGGCGTCCTTTGTAAAAGAGAAAGCGTTGGACGTAAATGTGCCTGACCCGAATGAGACTAACCAGAATCCGCCTGATGAAACTAAGCAGAATATCCTGCTGGTTGTGAATGCCAACGATGAGATCTCTCTGGCAGGTAGCCGTATTGATAGCCGCGCCGTTCGTGCCCGTATTGCGCAGCTGTACGCAGAGAACCCCCAAGCTATGGTGATTGTGCGTGCACACAACAAATCCAGCGCTGATACCTATGTACAGATCGCGGATGCGGCTAAGGAAGTCAGCCCAGCTATTCAGGTATCTCTGGTACCTTTTGAAAAGTAAGATCGCTTAACTTGATCTTGAGTTAAGGTTTTGAATTAAAAAGCCAGCGGACTGCTGGCTTTTTTTATGCCCGTAAAAAGCGTAGGTGGGATATACATGGTCTGACCATATTTTTACGTTTGGTCACGTCTTGCCCTGATGCTTGTACCGGCATTGTTAGAACTCAGAGCGGATAGCCCACAAGTCGGGAAATACGGCCTTGAACAAGGTGGATTGCAGGTAACCTACGCCGCTGGAGCCGCCTGTACCTATCTTGCTGCCAATTGTGCGCTCAACCATCTTCACATGCCGATAGCGCCACTGCTGCAGAGAAGTGTCAATATCCACCAAGGCCTCACAGATCTCGCTAACCAGTGGGTCATTACGGTAGACATCAATCAGTATTTGCTGCACCGCAGGGGACGGTTCGGCGACCAGGCTAAAGTCTCTCTCCAATACACTGTCCGGTACAGGGTGGCCTTCCTTGACCAAGAAGTTTAGGAAAGCATCCCACAGTGTTGGAGATTCAAGCCGTTTCTGCAGGCGTAGGTAGTGATCGGAGCCCGGTTCATAGTTTTCCAGTTTTCTCGAGTCTTTGGCACCGTATAAGAACTCCAATTCGCGGAATTGAAAAGACTGAAAACCACTGGCGGTTGAAAGGCGATTACGAAAGGAAAGAAACTCCAGTGGGGTGAGGGTTTCGAGGATATCCACCTGCTGGATCAGGGTGCGATAAATGGCGTCCACCCTTTTTAGCGTATGCAGGGCACGGTTGCGCTCACCGGCATTGAACAGGCACACCAGGAAATCCAGTTCGTGCAGCATCTGCTTGAACCACAGCTCATAACTCTGGTGAATCACAATAAATAAAAGCTCATCGTGTTCGGGGCCATCAGAAAGAGGCTTCTGGCACTGGAGAAGCTCGTCTACTTTAAGGTATGAGCTATAGGTGAGGGACATGGTTATTAGTTTCCTGGTCGAGTTTTGATCAGTAGCGAAATAATGCTCTCTTTAGCCTGCCAGGATCAAAACAAAAGTTTCAGTAAAGTGATTAGTATATTGCTCAATATTAGGCCCGGAGTTCTTTGAATGGAAAACCTCGTACAACAATTGCGTGTCGATGGTGCGCGCCTATGGAATAGCCTATTGGAAATGGCTGAAATTGGGGCAACACCTGCTGGTGGCTGTAATCGCCAGGCACTGACCGACGAAGACCGTTGCGGGCGCGACTTATTTGTGCGCTGGTGCCGTGAAATCGGTTGTGAAATCCGTGTGGACCGCATGGGGAATATTTTCGCCCGGCGCGCTGGGACCGATAACGATCTACCGGCGGTTATTACGGGTTCACACCTGGATACCCAGCCTACCGGTGGAAAATTTGATGGCGTATACGGGGTACTGGCGGGCCTGGAAGTACTGCGTAGTCTGGAGGATAAAGGAATAAGGACAAAGGCGCCACTGGAAGTGGTGGTATGGACTAACGAGGAGGGTGCACGCTTTTCACCAGCGATGGTGGGCTCTGGTGTTTGGGCCGGGGAATTCAGTCTCGAATACGGCCATAGCCGTGTCGATAAGGCCGGTATCAGTATCGGCCAGGAGTTGGAACGTATCGGTTACCTGGGAACTGAGCCGGCTCGGCCCACCCCGATCAAAGCGGCGTTTGAAGCTCATATCGAGCAGGGGCCAATCCTGGAAAAGCAGGACCAAGTGATTGGCGTGGTTACTGGGGTACAGGGTATCCGCTGGTACGACGTTACCTTCTTTGGCACCCCCTGCCATGCCGGGCCTACCCCAATGGAGGATCGCCGCGATCCGGTACAGGCATTGGCATGGCTTTGTGAAAGGCTATACAGCGAAGTGAAGGCTTACTCTATAGATGCCAGAATTACCTGTGGCGACTTGCGCGCTGCTCCGGGCAGCCGCAATACAGTGCCGGAGAAGGTGGTGCTGGCTTTGGATCTGCGCCATCCGAAACCAGGGGGCCTGGAGCACCTGCATCGTACTCTCTATCGAATAGCAGAGCAGGTACAAGAGGCAAGTGGTGTTGCTATCGATGTGCGGGAAGAGTGGTATTCGCCGCCAGTAGCCTTTGATGAAAAGTGTATCGAGGCGGTGGACAGTGCGGTGCAGCGCCTGGGCTATAGCCATCGTAAAATGGTTTCCGGCGCAGGCCATGACTCAGTTTATGTTTCCAGGGTCGCCCCGGTTTCAATGATTTTTGTTCCCTGTGCTGGGGGGCTTTCCCACAATGAGGCCGAGTCCGCAGAGCCTGGGCATTTGGAAGCGGGCTGTAATGTATTGCTGCAGGCAATGCTTTCCAGCGCTGAATTGGCCAGAGAATAATTAGAGAGTAAACGGGCCTTTTGGAGATACCGCCAGCGGCCCGCTAATAGAAATTTGGATGGACCAGATGAGTGAATTTACCCTGAAGCACCGCAATGACAATGGCGCTACAGCGCCTCTTACCAAGTGGGGGATGGACTCTGAGTACGGTGTATTGCGCGAAGTTCTTATAGGGCCTGTGGATAACTTTAGCTGGCGTACCGGCAATGCAAGTGCCCGCCGCGCTGAGCGGCTGGGAATGAAATTTGACCACAAGATAGCGGAAGCCCAGCATGCGGAGATGTTGGATGCTTATCGCCATGCGGGGGTTAATACACACCTGATTCCCGCTGACAGCAGCCTGCCCTATCAGATCTATGGCCGCGACTCTTCAGTGATGACCCCTTGGGGCCCAATTGTGACGCAGATGTACAGCCCTTGGCGTCGCGGTGAGTGGGTACCAATCGTCAAGAAATACGCTGAACTGGATATACCCATCTACGATGTGATTACCGCAGGCTCTCTTGAAGGTGGTGATTTTATGGTACTGGAGCCGGGCGTAATTCTGTGTGGTTATTCCGGCGAGCGCACGAGTCCTCAAGGGTTCGAGCAAATGAAAAGCTGGGTGGAAAAAGAAGGCTGGGAAGTTAAAGGCTACCAGTTTGATCCTTTCTTCCTGCATATTGATGTAATGGTGGCAATGCTTGCGGAAAAACTGGCGGCTATCTGTGTTGATGCTGTGGAGCCTGAGTTGGTGCAGTGGTTCAAAGGTCGCAATATTGAGATTATTGATATCCCATTTCCGCAGGTATTGGAGTTGGGGGTCAACGTTGTGGCACTGGGGAATGATCGGGTAATGCTACCTAAGGCCAATACCGGCCTGGCTGAAAAGTGTCGCGCTCATGGACTAGAAGTTATTGATCCAGATATTTCCATGATCACCCCTGGTGGTGGAGGGGTCCACTGCATGTGCCAGCCATTGCGCAGGGATTCTGCAGTTAAACCCTGATAGCGCGCGTACCAGAATCTTCCCGGTGGCCAGCGGCTGCCGGGTTATTCCCGTCAACGAAAGTGGTTGGTTATGAACTCGCCTATGCGAGAACAGCCGGTAATATGAATTACCTGAATAGGTGGCTCGCTGTTATTGAACCGCTAATCCAGTGGATGAAGGAAGTTGTTAGTAAGAAATGCAACTCTATAACAGGCCAATATAAAGACTGCCTGGCAGTCTCAAATGATTCTATACCCGGAGAATAATATGCAAAGCGCATGTGCGGAGATCCTGGCCCAGGTCAATGATCGTATACTGGAAATCACTATCAATCGCCCGGGACGTAAAAATGCCCTGACTATGGCTATGTATACCGCCATGGCAGAATTGCTTAACAGTGCAGCTAATAACAGTGATATTCGTGTAGCTGTGATCACTGGTGCCGAAGGCATCTTTACGAGTGGCAATGACCTGACTGATTTCCTTGGTGGCTCAGCGGAGGGCGAAGAGTCTCCAGTGTTCCAGTTTATGAGTGCACTGTACAATTTTCCCAAGCCGGTTGTTGCGGCAGTAAATGGCCCGGCAGTGGGTATCGGGACTACCATGCTACTGCACTGCGACCTTTCCTTTGCTGGCCACGATGCGATGTTCCAGATGCCCTTTGTGAATCTGGGGCTTTGTCCGGAGTATGGTTCCAGCTACCTGCTTCCCCGTATTGCTGGACATGCCAAGGCTTCTGAACTTTTACTGCTCGGCAAGAAATTCTCGGCGCAGGAGGCGGTGCAAATTGGTATTTGCAATGCAGCTGTCGAGTCTGAGCAGGCGATTGCCCGCGCTCGCGAAGCCGCTGTTGAGCTGGCTGAAAAAGCGCCAGCGGCGGTACGTCTGACCAAGCAATTATTGCGCCGGGCGACCCAGGAAAAAGGACTGGAGTTTATCCAAGATGAGGGGCGTCATTTTAAGGATCGCCTGGCCTCTGAGGAGTTTAAAGAAGCCGCGACTGCTTTTATGGAGAAGCGCCCAGCAGATTTCTCCAGATTTGATTAAAAAAAGGCCGCTAACAAGCGGCCTTTTTTAGCTGATTAATCTATAAATTATCTATTTGACCGATCGCGTGATAAGTAGCTGACCACGCGATCGGGGTGATCGGTAAAAAGACCATCCACTCGCAGCTGGTAAGCGGCAAAATGTAAAAACTGGTTGAAGCTGTCAAACTCTTCTGGCAATTTTTCCGGGTCGGCGCGGAAAGTATATGGGTGTACCTGCAGCTGCCTACGGTGTGCCCTGCGCACAACATTGTTGGCGCGAGGCCGGTCGCCTTTAATTTCCATCAACATTGGGTACCAGGGGCCGATGCTATCAGCGTAGGTGGCAATTTTGTCTAAGCCCCCTTTTTCAAGCATCCAATCGTAATCATAGTTTTGGATAGTTCCGTTAACTTGAATTAATTTTTCCCCCCAGTCTGTTGCTGCGATCAACTGTACTAGGGGAAGGTCCATACCGAGCGCGGGCATTAATTCGAGTTTAATACGTTGTAATTCTTCGGCATCAAAGCACTGTAGAAATACCTTTTGACGATCATCGGTGTAACCATATTGCTTGAGTTTCTTAAGGGCGATCTCAGCTATATCTTTGCCTTCCCAATGGTGGAAATAGGGTTTCTTGATTTCTGGATAGATACCAATGTCATAGCCTAAAGACTGGTTTAGCCCCTGGATCAGTTCGATCTCTTCTTCAAATGTAGAGAGTTTGAAGCTGGATTTCCAAAGGGGAAACCGGTGAGGATACTTTGCCTGGGGACCATTTTCTCCCATGATAAAAGATTCACTGACCTTTAGCCTTTTCAGCTCTTCCAGGGTGAAATCAATAGTGTAATAGTGACCGTCTTCGCGCGCTCGATTGGGAAATACCTCTGCAACATCGGTTGTGCTGTCCAGGTAAATATCGTGCATTACGATTAGGTGATTATCTTTACTGAGCACCAGATCCTGCTCGATATAATCAGGACGCATACCGTAGGCTAGGGCTTTTGCCTCAAGCGTATGTTCCGGTAAATAGGCGGATGCACCGCGATGTGCAATCACCAGGGGGTACTTGCTTTTGCTACCGGCATTTTCAGTTTCGGCACAGGTCAGGCTTGCCACAATCGAAAAGAGAACTAATAAAACAGAAATAAATTTTTTGAACATTTTAAGGCCACCCCATATGAATATGGGGCACTTTCTAGCAATAAAATATGACAGGGAGATATCCAGGAGTAAGTTAGAACCTGTAGTTGTGACCTGCTCGGCATTTTGCCTGGAAACCTTGGAGTATTTCTCACAGCCAGTCAGGTTTTTAGGCGTTATCTGGCTGAGGGGAGTATAAACATTTGGAAGTCGGATAGTCACACGATTACTTCCTGTGACCATAAGTGTTCTGCAAACTGGTGCCGAAGATTTTTCTTACTGATTTTCCCTGTGGCCGTGTGAGGTAGCTCGTCGATAATTACACAGTCGTCAGGAATCCACCACTTGGCGAACTGCCCCAAGAAGGCACTGAGGATCTTTCCAGATTCCAGGTTGGCACTCGCCTCGGGAACGATTACCAACAGAGGCCGCTCAGACCATTTCTCGTGGGCTACTCCTATAACAGCCGCTTCTGCCACGCCATCCAGGGTCATAGCGAAGTTTTCCAATTCTATTGAGGAAATCCACTCGCCGCCGGATTTGATAACATCTTTGGTGCGGTCGGTGATAGTCAGGTATCCGAGATGATCTATGGTGGCCACATCACCGGTATCAAACCAGCCATCAGCGCTTAGTGCGGATTCCTCTGCCTTGTAGTAGCGCTCACAGATCCAGGGGCCGCGTACCTGCAGAGCGCCGAAGGCTTTGCCGTTATGGGACAGAGGGCTTCCCTGGGGATCCAAAATACGCATTTCAACACCAAAACCTGCCCGGCCCTGCTTGAGTCGCAGCTGCTTGGCTTCCTCAGTGGGAATAGTGGGGTCCACTTGGGTATTGTAGGTGCCGAGAGGGCTCATCTCAGTCATACCCCAGGCATGATGAGTGTAGACACCGTGCTTTTGTTCGAACTCCTCCATTATGCTCCAGGGACAGGCTGACCCACCCACTACGACACGATTGAGGCTGGGGATAGTTTCGTCACTGTCACGCAAGTATTTGAGCAGTGCGAGCCAGACGGTGGGGACACCTGCGGCAATAGTTACCGATTCTTGCCGCATCAGTTTGCTCAGAGTGTCGCCACATCCCATCTTAGGTCCAGGCAGGACAAGTTTGGCACCAACAGCCGGTGCCGCATAGGGAATTGACCAGGCGTTGACATGGAACATGGGTACTACGGGTAGAATGGCTTCATCATGGCGTATAGCGAAAGCATCCGGCATCAGCACGCCATAGGTATGAAGTGTCATTGCGCGGTGGGAATAGAGCACACCTTTGGGGTTGCCGGTGGTTCCAGATGTGTAGCAAAGTGCTGCCGCAGTGTTCTCACCCAACTCCGGCCACTGGAAATGGCTGGACTCCTCAGCAATTAGCTCTTCATAGCAAAAGTAATGGGGCAGTTTGCTCTCGGGCATATGTGCTCTGTCCGCCAGGACAATAATACCCTCTACATGTGTGAGTTTATTGGCTAATGCTTCAACTAGAGGCACAAACATGGGGTCGATAAAAAGCCACCGATCCTCGGCGTGCTCAATAATAAAATGAATCTGTTCGGGAAAAAGCCGGGGGTTGATGGTGTGGCAGACCAGGCCGCTACAGGACGTTGCGTAATAGAGTTCAAAGTGGCGATGATCGTTCCAGGCGAGGGTACCGATACGGTCACCGTTATTTGCTCCGAGCCTGGTCAATGCGTGGGCGAGCTGAGCTGTGCGATCGAATGCCTGTTTGTAGTTATAGCGATGCTGTGGGTTTTCTGCTGTAACTGAAACAATTTCACTATTTGGTGAATTACTCAAGGCGTGGCGCATGATAGCGGTAAGGGTTAACTGAGACTGCATCATCATGCCGTTCATTGTCGACTCCTATTATTATGTTTATTGTCATTAATCGATAATTAGTCCAATTGGCAATCATCCTGCCTGGATTGCTTTGCCTAAAATTGTCCGGGAAAACCTGGGTCTTGGATTCTGGCACTCAGGTTTTTAAAAAAAGAGTGGGTAGCTCCCCTTAAATCCCTTAAAGCTGACAAGGGGAAGCTTTACAGAAAAGATATGCTGTTGCCAAGCAGATATTGTGAGGGGGTAGTCACAGGGCCTATTGCACTATTTTGATCCACTCACCAGCTTTGGGTTCACCACGAGGATAGTATCCATTGAGGAGGCGCAACTGTTCTTCGGCGTAGTCGCCAATTTCCATATGCTTCGCCAGGGAAGAGAAGGTAGTTTTGTCATTTGCCTTTACGTAGCGCAACCGGCGAATATCTTTTTCTACAATGTCAGTTTTGCGCAGAGGACGAAAACTGCGGATACTTGTCAGGAACAATGTGTCATATTCCTCAAGAGCTTCCTTATCCTGAGTGCTGGCACCAACTATCTTTCCTTCCAGCATAAACTGCCGGCTACCGTAATAGATAACCGCAACCCTATCGGGATCTGCAGTTCCCTTTTCAGGGTTGGGAAGTTTCCCGGTATGCCCCTCCAATTGATACTGTTGCAGTATCTCCTCCTGATCCAGTTTACGTAAATCGTACTCTTCGCGCAGTGCCATATCAGCAGGCTGATTACCATCGCGCTTGGCGACTTTGATAGTAATTGTTGCTGAATTGTCAGGAGCGGTTCCCACAATCGAAGATCTCTGGTTATCCACCGTCCAGCCATCGGGGAAGAGAAGGGAGAAGCCCAAGCGTTTGTGATTAAACCGATTTTTATTGGATTGCCTGGAATTATCTCCGTAGACCAGGCCATCGGTTTTTTCCCGATAGTAGGCCACTTTAGTGGATTTACCCTCTTCGGGTAAGGTTCCTGCCGCTTTTACTACCTCTTGTAGGCGGAGATCATTGCGGGGGTGTGTGGAAAATACGCCGTGGTAGGTTTGTGGTTTCTTACCTTCGATACGGGCACGCCTCCTGGCAAAAGTCTCCTGGTCTTTTAGCAGTCCGATGACATTGATCATCGCCTCCGGTTCATAACCTGCGTTAAACATATACTGGGCACCAAAGCGATCTGCCTCCAGTTCCATATCCCGCCCATAACCTTTTACTGCAGCGGTACTGTATAGATTGGCGACATCACCAACTACGCCGCTGCCAGTGACCAACACAGACAAAACGGACGCTACATTTGCGCCGGTGGCTGCTGTTTTTTGCCGAACTGCATGGCGGGCTGTGATGTGGCCAATTTCATGGGCAAGTACTGCGGCCATTTCAGCCTCTGAATGCAGGTAGGTGAGCAGGCCACGATTAATATATACATAGCCACCTGGCAGGGCGAAGGCGTTGATATCCTGGCTGTCAATAATGGTGAAATGGTATTTGATATCAGGGCGATCACTGGCAGCAGCTACTTTTTGACCAACATGGTTGACATAAGCTGTGAGGACAGGGTCCTGGTAAATAGGCGTACTCTCTATCAACTTCTCATGCATTTCCTTGCCAATAGAGATTTCTTTGTCTTCAGACATTAATACCAGGTCTGGACTTTTTGTGGCTGGGTTGAAAGCACACCCCACGCCCAATGCTACCAGTGTACTGGCAATCCACCGATTAAATAATCTCATTACCCCTGGCCTCCCTGTCTGTTTATTGTCTAGGAGCTTGTACCGCTGGCTGGAATCAGAAATTGTTGCAATTGGGCCGCCATACCTTTACACGCGTTATTTTGTACCCTGGCGATCAGCGGAATAGGAATGACTATCGCCGGCATATAGGAAGTACCCTTGGCATCCGCACTCAGCTTGCCTGACAGCTCCCGGTCGCGGAAGTCCCAAACTGAGGCTTCATAGTCAGATTCCTTGTCCCAGGTGCCGAATCCAAAACAGCCAGCGCCCCCGGTACTGATAGTGCAGCTAATAGAGCCTGCACTGGCTGTTGTCTCCGTTGAGCCATCAATCCATACTATGTATTTAATCCCGTAGTTTTCCATGCGCTCGCGCACACCTTCATTCTCCATCAGACGGTCCAGAGAACGTACATGCATGGGTGCTGTACGAGGCTCAAACCAGGGGTACATGATGTCGACGAATTCTTTCTCTGGAATTATATTGACCCCCATTTCAGGGTTGTGGAGTTCTCTTCCGACACAGGCTATGAGATCCGGTTCGGTTTCATAATCGCTGGAGTGACGACGTCCCAGGATAACCACAGAATCACCCGCAGCAAGCTCGCCATCGCTGCGTCTGTATTCATCAATTACGACGGTGGTACAACCCGTCAGTATAATCAGGGCGGAAACAATTAATGGCTTGAACACAACAAAAATCCTCTATTCAGCCTTGCTGGATTTGACCTTGAACTCCTGCAGCGAGGCAGATCTCAGCTTTCCTGAGAGAAAAGCCTGAAGTTCGGGTACTTTTTCGAAGCCTGTGTAAAGAGTTGCGCCAGCATCACGCAGGGCAATATTAATTGCCTGGGTTAGGGCCTGCTCCTGGGATTTCAAGAAGGCGGTAGGTGTCTTCCCGTAGGCTGTGATAACCCAGCTGGCAACCTGTTGCCCTCGTGGATCATAGGCATTCATGTCATATTTTATCCATACCTCAAAAATATTGACCCTGGTTTCCCGCGGCATGGTAAATTGCAATTCCCTAACCTCTGGAACTATAACAAGTTCGACATTTTTCGGTATATCTTCTGGGTATTGGGAAAGAGAAACTGTATTGGTGAACATTGAGCTCAGCACTGTTTCAAACAGATTTTTCTGTGCTCGACCAGTATTGATTTTCCACTCCTCACGATCTTCGCTATCTTCCTCGTAGATATAATTCCTGAAGTCCTCACTGAGATAGATGCCCACTGATAGGGGAAGTTGATCGCCTACGGGTGAAGGATATTTTCCTGCTACTTGAACGGTGTGGGAGCAAGCTCCCAGTAGTAGGGAGAGAAATAACACTGTCGTTAATTGGTGTGGCGAAGCCGCTTTTATCCTGTACTTCATGAGTTGCTCCTGATATCAAATCGGCTAGCGAAAATCGTTAAGTCCTACAAAAGTGCCGCCATTGCGATAAGTAAGTTCACGCATAAGGGCCGCAAAACGTAACCCGGTGGTTTGTAAATGAGGTGGTCGGGAAAACTGGATTGGGAATCCAACCGCATGAATACGGATATTACGTTTCCCTTCACCGCGTTTGGCATTTACCCTATCCACTGCCAGCATCACATTGCGAATCGATTTGCCGGTAAATTCATCACCCAAAACATAGATACTGATTTTTTTGTCGGGGTCATAAAAGCTGCGAACGGCTTTTTGTATACCCTCTACTGGACTGGAGTTACTAAATGGATTCCAGGTCTTCAGTCGTTTGAGAATAGCCTGTCGGCGGCCCGGTGTATCTGGTATCCACTTATTGCGATAATTGAAAAACATGTAGTCCCCCATGTCGTTCATTATCTGGATGCCTTTAACATTGGGGTACAGATCCAGTGTATTTACCATTTCAGCCATCATACGATCCCAGCCGTAATTGAACATACTCCCGGAGGTATCGATGATAAAAAGAATATATTCACTATCTACGGGAATTCCACCGATGACATTATTCTTACGCTGGTAGTTTTCTCCAAGTATGCGACGCATTTCCTCGGTAAGTGTTTGCAGGGCGACAGTCAGTTCGCCTTTTAATTTTCCTTCTTCACTTTGTCCTTCAGTTTTGCTGGCATAGAGGGCCTGAAGAGACTCCAGTTCTCCGCGGAGGTTGGCAATACGCTTTTGTTCAATGTCAATTTGTTCACGTTTAGCGTTGAGATCTCGATTGAGAATAGTGGTATCTCCACGAATCTCCGCTAATTGCTGCTGTAGTTCCATTACCTGGGCATCAAGATCTACTTCAGCTTCCTCAAGAACAATGGGCTCGGCGGTTTTGGTAATCATCAAAAGCAAGACGATGGCGCCAAAACCACAGCAGATTACATCGAGAAAAGAAATACTGAATTCTTCCTGTCTTCTTTTCTTGCGCGAACCTGTCATGGCCAGTCCCTCGAGGGAGCCAGGAAGGAACCCTGGGTTTGCATAGCCAATTTCCAGAACTCACTGGCGGCAAAGGGGTCGCCTTCCATGGGCGTAAGAATGACATTCACGGGGACATTTTTGGGAAGCACTTTGACAGCACGTTTGAACAGGTTGCGTCTCTCCCTGCCGGAAATAGTGGCGCTCCTTGGAGGTTTCATACCCTGAGTGGGTAGCCCGTCCGTGATCAAAATAATGTTATCCGGCAGTGGAGTCATAGCGTGAATGGCGTTGAACACCCTTTCCAGGCTGGTGCCGTTTTCTGGCACTATTTCATTCAGTCCTTTAATTGCCTGGTCCAACTGGTCGCGATCATCCACGTTGAGCCAGCGATCTTCCGTGCCGGCGATAGCGGCGCGAAAAGATGTATTAAAAGTATAGATCTGGTACTGGCTGTCTGGCGGTAGTTGCGCAGTTAACCAGGAGACGGTATTGATAGCCCGGCGCCATTTTTCAGTTTGGCGTTTTACTCGCGATGACATGTTGCGAGCGCGTATTATTTTGATCAGTTCGTCCCCGAGCATGGATGCAGAGGAGTCGAGTAGTACCAGTATACGGTTGCCACCTAGGCGCAGCCCGGTCAAATATTGACGGTCTCCATCGCCTGTGTACTTACGCACATTGTTGCCGAGTTTTTTATTTTCCTCTTCAAGGCTTTTCTTGGCTTTCTCTAGTTTCTTCAGCTTGTCCTGAAGCCTTTTTATGTCTTCCTGCTCGTCAATACTATCGATTTCGGCGATGTTACCTTTCACATCTTCGATTTGATCCAGAATTCGGCGGGCAAGTCCCTGCGCCTCAACAAGCTCATTGCTGACGATGTCCAGGGTATTTCGCGCCTGTACCAAATGCTCCTGGCCAAATTCAACCTCTTCTTGAAGCAGATTTACCTCAGCGCTCAGGTCTTCCGTTTCTACTTCGATTTCATGGTCTGAGCCGTGTTTGATAATTAAGAAAATAAGTGCCACGGCACCAAAGCCACAGGACATAATGTCAAGGAAAGACAAGCTAAAAGTGGAAAAACGACGTTGCTTACGTCTCATGGCGTTCCACGCTAATGGCGGTTATTACATCCTGTTGATTGGCAATGCCAATTCTGTCCCCGGCATTCAGGTTGACCGGTGCGGTGATCTCATCGCCATTCAGTATCAAGTTAATTCCCGCATCCACACGCAGGGCCAGGCGTCCTGCGTGGTTAGTAACTGTTGCCGCAGGATGTTTAGGGGGGGTGGGGGTTACCTGGAACTTGTCTTCGTGCCAGAAAACAAACAGCGGTTGATGTGCGGCGAGGGCTCGATGACCAAATAGTAAATGTGTTGCAGCAGCTTCTGGTGGCGTATCCAGGCGCACAGAAATTTCACTTTCCGGTGTTGCACTGATGCTGTTAACCAGGCGCAACGCTGAATCCTTGCTGCGCAGCTCCTGCCAGCGATTATTGATCGTCTGGGCGATACTGTCCCTGGATAGAAGATACATATGTTGTGCCAATTGGATTCCCCCAGGGATTTCCGCCCAGCGGTGGGAAATAAAACTGACACTGCTACTTTCTGCGATATTCTCAATCATCGCTCGCACGCGGGAGAGAATAGGTGCGGTGGCATCCTGCAGTTGGCGCAGAGTGACTTTTGCTGTGCGATCATCCAGTTCTGCCAGAACCTCTCCCTGACGCATGGCGCGACTTACCCATTGAGACATCAGGTCGTAGAGCTGTTGTTCGGATTCTGCAGAGTGGAGTGGATCAAAACGGCACTGCATTACAAAGGCATCAGTAAATACCCGGGCCCAAGCCTCATGAAAATGATGTAGCCCTGCATCGGCGACAGTTTCTGCCGATCTAACCGCCGCTTGTTGATCCACATCGATTCGCGAAACCAGGGTCTGATGGAGCTGCAGTTCTACATGCAATTGCATTCCCGGTGGGGCGAGGTCGCCTATGCTTGCGGTAGCGGAGTCAACCAGCCCCACAACATTCATACCACTTTCATTGATAACGCCTAGTAACAGAGCCAGTTGCTCGCGGGTGAAATTTCCCGGTACTGCAAGAACCAACTCTTCGGGGAGATCGCAGTGCTCAGAAATTTCCTGCAGATGACAGTAAGCCAGGTCGGCATGGTGACGACATCGCTGATTTTCCGACTTCAATGATTCCAGGCTGAGCCTGCGCCAAAACTGGTTGTTGACCTGGGTGGGGTGATTGCGCGCTCGCATTTGTGCAGCAGTGCCGATATAGATCTGCCTCGGTTCAATTACCGCTACACCGGGACTTTCAAGAACTTCTGTAGTACCGATAAAAACCCTTAAACCACAATCGTTGATTTCAAGGACACCTTGTCCCATGGATTTTTCCTCGCGGCCAATAGCCGGGATGTGGATGATAATTGGCGGTTAACTAATTTTTAGAAACCGCAGCAGTCGGTTGTCACAGTAACTTTGGGTATCAAGCACCAGTCTTTCCTGCATCAGCTGCAACTGATGGGTAAAGAACATAATGACAATACTGATAACCAGGGCGATAAAAGTGGAATTAAAGGCAACACCCAGGCTCACAGTGACGCCGGCGATATCCCCTTCTACGGCTTTATGCGCTTGGGCGAGTGCTTCACCGATACCGCGTACAGTGCCAATAAAACCAATTGAAGGAATAGCCCAAGTGATATAGCGAACCATCGCTAATTCTGAGTCAAGGCGATCCCCCTCTGTTTCACAAACTTCTTTTATTGAGTTGGAAACTGCAGCCACGTTGCGGGTGGAACCGAAGCGTTGCAGTGCTGTGAGAAGGGCTCTGGGTACCAGGAAACTACGCTCTTCTTCCGGGAGAGCCTGGATTGGGCGAGATAGGTCGCGAGTATCTTCCGGTAATATCGGTGTGCCTTCACTGACATTGAGCAGGGCTTTTTTGAGTAGCTTCCGCTCACGCATGCTTCGCTGAGCCTTCAGGCCCATTATTGCCATGGCCCAGAGCATCAACACAAAGCAGGCTTCCTGCTCGTAGTCGCGCATCACAATATAAATGGAGCGTTGCTGTATATAGGTTTCCCCAGCTGCTTCGCGGGCTAACTGTTCCTCAATCAGCGCATCGGCATTGGGGCGTATTATGGCTACATAAATAGCATGGACCAGGATAACTGAGCCCAGTAGCGCAAATATCTGGAAAATAAAATCTGATGATTTGAGTTTCATGATGGTGCCCTTGGGAACTTTTCTCTAAATATCCACGGGATAGGAAACCGATAGATCCTCAGATATTTCCTCTGAGGCTTTATAATCGTCGGAACTGCGCTTACTACTTTTGGATTTATTCTCATCCGTTTTTTTCTGCGCTACCTGGGTCAATGGCTCTTTTTCCTCATCCTGCTCCCCCTGTGCAAGCACTGCTGGAGATTGTAAGGCGGTAAGAATTAATAGGATTCTGAGCATAACTTTCTCCTAGTTGACCCAACGGGCAACCCTGAAGCCGATATCGTTGCGAGAGGCCTCTCCATAATCGCGGTAAGACAGACGTAACTCTGTCAGCCCCGCGTGGCGCCAACTGGAGCCGCGAATAACATGGTAGTCACCATCTTGCGGCCCTACTGGATTTTCTTCTTGGCGAGATGAGAGGCCGGTACCGATGGTGTAGAGGTCGTGTATCCACTCAGATACGTTGCCTCCCAAGTCGTAAATACCCAGTGGATTGGGGTTGTAGCTGGCCACGGGAGCGGTAGCTGCATAGCGGTCGCTGTAAGTTCGCAGGACTGTAGGAATCAGTTTGGCAGCGTAGCTGTCGGCATAATTTCCCGAATTACTGGCGATTGGTAGGTCATTGCCCCATGGGTATTTACGCATGACACCCCGATCGTAGCGAGCCAGCCAGGCCCATTCGGCTTCGGTTGGCAGGCGATAACCATTTGCAGCAGAATCAAATCCTACAATACGTCCCCGCTCCGTGAGATACACCGGGCTTAGGCCATCCCGCTGGCTGAGCCAATTGCAAAAGAGAGCTGCATCGGCCCAGCTGACACTGACTACAGGCAAGTTATCGTTATCCAGGCTTACACCGTTTACATGGCTTGAGGTATGTGAGGGTTTAAATCTGCGGTACTCCCGGTTGGTAACTTCCGTGGTACCGATATAAAAAGGCCGGTTGAGGGAAACTTGTTTCATTACCTCGTTTGCACGACGTCCTTGCTCGCGGCGTGAGGAGCCCATAGTAAAAACCGCATTGGGGCGCATTAATTTCATGGTGCCACCGGCGGCATGGCGAAACTCTGGAGGAACCTGCTGCCAACGTGCCTGCTCCCTGGTTAATAGCACTGCACGCACGGTTTGCTCCAGTCGGGCACTGGGAATCACGCGGGTATCGAATGATTCATAACCTCGCTTGCGTACTTCAATACGGTGAGTCCTTGCTGGCAGGTTGAAAGTCTGCCCGGTGTTTCCTGCAAACTGCCCATCGATGTAAACCTCAGCGTCTGGCGGAACGCTGGAGACACGAACTTTGCCGTAAACCGCATTCAGGTTGATATTCAGGTCGCGCTGCATACCCGCAGAAAGGTCGATCGTATGCTCTACTGACGCATAACCATCTTTAAAAAAACGTAGTCGATGGGTTTCCCCCGATGTGAGTTCAAGCTCCAGAGGAGTATGACCGCGAAATTCTCCATCCACGGTCACTCCCGCCCCTTCAGGGGTGGTGACGACACGCAATAGGCCATCGGCTGGCCCAAGAGTTACTGTAGCCAGGGTCTGGTCCACTCCGGCAGTAACTGCTACGGGAATATCGACAGTCTTGTGCTCGGCAAGGGAGATGGAGATGACCCGATCTCCCTGGATTAACTCAGCATTAATTGGTGTGGTACCAAGAACTTCACCATTGAGGGTTACCTTGGCGCCAGGAGGATTGCTGGTGATGCGAATATTTGCCCAGGCCGGGCGGAGTTTGGCCTCCAGCTGATGGACATTATCGAGGCCTTCTACATTAATCTCCCTGGTAAAAGGTAGGTAGCGATCTGATAGAACCGTAATCCGCATGGATCCCGCGGGAACATTTTCCACAAGCCCATTCTTATTAGGTACTTCGCTGCCATTAATCAGCACTTTAACCGGTACTGGAGGATCCGTCTCAACCTGTAAATGACCAGGAAGTTTTTCCAGGCTAACTGAGTGGCGGCTGTGCCCCTCCCTGTTGACTTTAACCTCACCGCTCTTAGGCAGGTAGCCTTCCGCTTTGATGGTGTAACTGTAATTTCCTGGTAAGACAAGATGGCCATCGCCCAGGGGAATTGCGAACCCATTGATACTTATTTTTGCATCGGTGGGTTGGGTATCGAATATCAGAGAGCGAGCGATAATCAGATAATATAGCGCCAATAAACTCAGGAGCAGACAAGCGGCAACAATTAAGGCACGTTTGGAGAAAAATAAACGCGCGCGAGTGGAGTTCAGCTGTACTGGAGTAAAACCTATAGGTTCGATGAGGGGAGAGTCATCGATCGCTGGTTTTTTGTCACGGACAGGTACTGCCTCTTTCACTGTCATTTATGCTTCCCTATTGCTGCATCGTTATGAAGTTATCGCAGTGACTTCAGTGCCGCTGGATCAGGCTGTTATGAGCCGTGCGGACAAATCCAAAGCTGGGGTAATATGTGCAACAAAGCTTAGCTCGCTGATACCATGACAATGTGGTATAGCGAGCCGTTTGTCACAGAACACTTCGTTTCCTGAGACTGGGTCAGGTGTTTCTATTCAGGCATTGCCCCAATGCGAAAAAACCTGTTTTTTTGATTTTACGAGGCATTAGAGGTTCTTCAGCTTAGCTGTTATTAGCGCCGTTAATTTTCTCCGCACACTGGATGACAACTTCGGTGACTGGTTTTCCGGGCTTGACGATAAACTCCCGCCGAACATCTCGGTAACCATCTCGGGTGCCAACGGCAGTATAACGACCGGGTTTCAGTGCAATTTCGCGCTGATCAAAATTGCCCAGCCTTCCCACATGATAAATAGTGACACTGGTGCTGCGGTCAGACTTAAAACGTACAGGAAGGGGGATTAATGCCTGGGTCAGGGCATTCTCAAGGTCTTCGATCTGTTGTGTTAATCGTGGTGTCTGCGTGTTGAGCTTACGTGCATCAATTAGTATTTTCCTTGCAAAGTGGTTGCGTTTTCCATCGCCTAGAGTCAGGGGGTCTTTCAGGAGGTCCTGGATTTGATCATCCAGCTGGGCCCTGGCAGTAGCGCGGGCTTTTCCCGTTACTGCAGCAACCAAGCTGGCATCTTTTTTTACCAGGGTGGTATAGCTGCGTAGGGCTTTATGCCAGTCCTCTTTTTGTTCCTGATCTCTCGCTTGACTGAGAAGTTCATCAATTTTGGCCTGTTCGGCACCATTTTGGGCTTGTTTCAAGCCGATACCAGGGGCTTTGGCTTTGGGTTTCAGTTTACGGGCTTGATTGAAATATTTTTTTGCAGCTTCAAAACTTTTATCTGCGATAGAGGCATAACCTGCTGACATGGCATTCTGGTAGTCGCGTTCGATAATTTCCAGCTCTACTTTTGCCATTAACTCTTGGGCAAGAGAGGTTTGCGCGTCTATAGAAAGTGATTTTTTCAGTGATTTTTTGGCGAGATCCAGGTCTGCGTTCAGGTACGCATTTTTTCCGAGAGTAAATTTCCACCAGGCTACTGGAAGGCTATCAGTGCGCTCCAGCCCCTTTAACCCTCTGGGATGATTCTCTGAAATTATGAGAGCCAGTTTGAATGCGGCCTCCGCCGAATCACGCTCTCCTTTGTCAAGTGCCCTGGTACCTTCGGCAAGGTGTATTTCAATACGCTCGGGGATACTATCGCGCAGGGTTTCAAGTGCCTGTAGTGATTCGCGATATTTTTCCAGAGCAGGCATAAATTGGCGTTTGCGGTAGAGACCGTCAGCTTCAAGTGCTAAATCCTCAGCTGTATAGAAGTCCTCAAATGCCCACAGCTCTACTTGTCGTTCCTTTAATTCTTCCTTGAGGGCAAGGATATCCTGCAGAATTTTTTGTACGTCCCGGCGTTGCTGCATAATTTCAGCATCGGTATAGGGGGATGCCTGGACAGGGGGGGGGTGGATACCGGTGGCCGCAATTGGGTCAGTATGAACACTGCGTATTTGAGGTTTTTCTACCATTTGCGGAAGCCCCCAGAATACACCGACAAGACCGCTTAGCATGACAGTGCCAATTATAATCGGCCCATAAGACTTTTCTTTCTTAGGCTTGTTTGTACGGTTGTTTGTAGCCTTGGGGGAATGAGCTTCCTCACCGCCAAAGGTAAACTCGGCGGGCTCAATTGGGGCTATATCTTCCTTGGCGTTATCGCGGTGCTGCATAATGGTTCCGCCGTGTTATTCATGTTCCCAGTGAAGATGTTGGGTTTTTAACAAATGGTTGAAAAAATTTGCTGCTCTACCTCGGTTAATATTTGATGTGATACTAGATATTGTTGTTGGATGAGCTGGTTTCAGCTTCGTAGATTTCCTTTAAGAGTTCGCGCCACTGACGGTATTGGTTTTCCACAGACCCGGTAAGAGTTACGGTACGATCTTCCAGCTCAACAATTTGAGGTTCGACCTCAGCTTCCATTGAATCGCCCAGTTCTTGCAGGGCTTCCAGATGCATCTTGGCATCTGCGCGACGATCAAAAGCACTTTTGATCAGGTAACCACCTGCTCCAATGCCAACCTGACCCGCAGCTTGGGCACTGCCACCACCGGCTCCGGCTGCAGCAATACCACCGATAATGGCGGCTGCCCCCATAATGGTATGGTTGCGGGCCTTGCGCTTTAATTCGCGCATTTCCCGCACTTCCTCATAGCTGCGCGCGCGCCATTCCTGATAGGGAACTTCCATGGTTTTTGCAAACGTGCCGTAATATTCCTGCAAGGTGTCTACAAACAGGTAATCTCGTTCGCGAATCTTGCGCACCCTTGCCAACATTGGGTCATTTTCCGCGGGCAGGGCGCTTAAATAGTAGATACCATCTTCACTTTGGTGCAGATATCGATCAAAAGCCTCAGGGGAGAAGCTGCGGGCAAAACGCATCTCGGAAATGGTGCGAAGTTCAACAATCTGCTGGTCTGAGAGTTTTTGCCGGTATTCCAGCATGTCATTGGCAACACGGTTGTAAATTCCCTGAAAAGCATCCCCTTCGGTGGGGTGCTTACGGTCGTAGGCGTAGTGTGAAGCGTTTTCGCTATATTCCTTGGTGAACCAAAGTTGCCCTCGGGAATCAACAACGGTTATTTCGACTGTTAGGGATTCACCGTCCGACTGGAGAATTCGGCCGGAAACTGTTACATCGATATTGGTTCGGGCAGATGGGATAACTCGCACAGCTCCCCAGCCAAGGCTTGATTGCAGTGAATCAGCCAGAGTCACTGCCATATATCGCGATTCCGCCTGACGCAATTCAGGAAAAACCAGGGTTTCCTCGTCGGCCTCGGTGGTTTCGAGGCCGGGATTAAACTGAATTACTCCTACATCCAGTAGGCGTTCTTCAGTAATATTTTTATCCTCTATGGTAAGAGGAGTAAATGCTGTGGTTCGCACTTCTGTAGTGGTGCAGCCAGTGAAAAACAGCGTGGCTATTGAGAACAGCAATACGATAAAAATGCGTGCCGTAAAGGAGTGGCCGCTGAAGCAAATAGACTTGGAAAATGACATACAGGCATCCTCTGTAACTACTTGGTCGCTTTTTTATATTTTCGGTACTCTTCCCATAATTTTTCCCGCAACTCGGGGTCTGTTTCCCTTGTGGCTGCCTCACGAATTTGTCTTGCCACCACGTCGTCATCTGTGCCGTTGGGTATATCGGCGGGTACCACAGCTTGTGTGCCGCTGTGATTGTAATCGCCCTGGCGACCTTTAGTAGGTAATCCGGGTCCGGTAACCTGGCCACTGGAGTTATTTTGCTGAGGCCCTCCACCTGTGGGAGTTCCACTTCCGGGCGGTGCGGGAATTTCGGCTTCCGCAGATTCAATCAGGTCTTCGAGAGATTCCCCCGATGGAGCTTCATCCATGGCCTCCTCTTCGCCCTCAGTGGAGGCGGAGCCGGGCCTGTTTCGTACATAATCGCGCTCGCGCAGGATCATGCCGTCATAGCTGACCATGGTGGATTCGAAGCGGCCCTCCAGTTCCGCAACTTGTTCAGCGGCTGAATTGGGGGCTTCATTTGGTGCGCTGCCCGCCCTGTCAGCGCTGTTGCCCGGCTGGCCTGCATTGGCACTGTTGCTATTGGAGGATGCGCTGCTGGAAGAACTGCTAGATGCGGAATTGCTGGATGAGGAGCTCGAAGATGAGGCTGTTTGCTCTTCTTCAGAAAAATCTATTTCGTCTGGAGGAGTACCCTCATCTCCAGATGAAGGATCTGATGGTGTATTTTGACTCTGTTGAGATTGCTCCGAATCGCTGTAAACCGGGGTGGAAGAGGAGCGACTGCGGGAATCGGAATCCGGCATGGAATTCCCCGCCGAACGTTCTCTGGATGATTGACCTTCGGCAGAGGCCGTATCGCTACTGCGCTGAGACTCTCGCTTCGCGCTTGGCATACTTGTACTGGGTTGACTGGAGGAGCTACTTCGTGGCTGGCCACCACTACTGCTGGCAGTTTGCGACTGGCTTGAACTCTGCGAGCTGCTGCTGGATGAAGAGTTGCTTTGAGATTGCGACTGCGACTGTGAACTGGAAGAGGGCATTGACGGCATTGCAGGAGGTTGTGACTGCGTCTGCTGGCTCTTGCACCCAACAATCGCCGAAGATAATAGGGCGACGGAGAACAGAGCGTGCCAGCCAATATGCTGGCGGTGACCTTTTCGAACCGCTTTCCGAATTGTCATCTGTTTTCTCCTAGAGTGCTTGGCGGCGTGCCCCGGCAGGCGAGTCGGTGAACAATTACCTGAGTTTGTCGGTCCGACAAGTAGACGGTGTGGAAACTTAAAAATAGTTGTTATTTGATTATTTGCGCGTTTTCCACACCGCTACCAAAGTGCTATGCGGCGAAATTCTCAGTCGAAGACAAATCTCTGTACTATTCCGCGGGTTTCCACTGCTTCACCATCCTCAAAGCGTGGACGGAATTTGGCGCGTTTTAATATGTTGCGAACCTTGGAGCGGACACGCACTTTACCGGAGGGGTAGGATCTTAACACCTTGATATTACGTGCTTTGCCGAAGGCTGTGACGTCGTATGAAACTGTAATATGGGAATTGGCCAGGGCTTTGCTGTCGGAATCCAATATTGGCAGCGCCGGCAGGGCAACGGGGCGTCCAAAAATATCCTCGATTTCATCGTTGGAGGCGCCGTTATCCCAGAGAGCTTGGTAGGCTTCGCCATATGTCTGGCGAGCTGAGTGCCATTTGTTAAACATCATGTACCAGTCGCCCAGTTCCACTTTTGCTTTTGCTGAGGCCGCCGGTGGGGATTGGGGGTTTCTCTGGTAGACATCGACAATGCGGGTAATGGCCTTTTTACCGGTATTGAAACTTTTCATCCGGTAGTGGTCCACTTTATTGCGCTGGTGGGTATTGGGACCACCACCGCCAAAACTGGTGTTAACGATAATTGGTGCCTGCGGCTCACCTTTATAGGTAGCCAAATAATAATTTGTAGCCTTCAAACCGCGTAGAGCATCCACCAGGCGCAGATCACTGGAACCAAAATTTTTGGTGATAATATCTACTGCCAAGGTATACAACTTAGTGGCGTTAATCAGGTGTTCGACAAGAGTTTCACCTTTTTCCTCAACGTAGGATTGCAGGTGCCAGCGGCTCAAGTTGTTGATTACAGGCAGCATACGGGGATCTTTTTCACCGTAGTTTTTTTCGTAGAGCCAGTAAAGGTATTGCTGGTTGTCGTTAGCTTCCTCCCACTGGTTCAGAGCAATCTGGCTTTCAACCAACCGTTCAATCATCGGAATTTGATTGAGGGAGTAGAGCCCCTCGTTGACCCGGTTCACCAACATCGCGCGACGGAATTCACTGGCGGCCTCTTTGTGTGCGCCTGCTCTTTGCAGGGCTGTTGCCAGTCCAAGTAGTTGTTCATCAATACCCGCGCCATAGGCACCGTGTTGTGCCTCCAGCTCTTCAATACGCTCGCGATAACTCTCTACCGCTTCAGATGGACGAAGTTGTCGTCGGTTCTTCTTTAAGGGTTTGGAGGCGGCTTCAATGAATGCCTGGGGAGGGGCTTTGGTATCCGGGCTCACAGGTGCGCCTTCTGCTGCATTGGCGCTGTTACACAGCAGTGCTGTGGCTGTAAACATCAAGCCGATAGCAAGGGAATTGCTGGTATCTATCTGTGTCACGATTGAACCACTTCCATTCCGGTTTTCATTACCCACGACCGCGAAATAAGCCTGAGCTGTTTCGCAGGATGTGTGGGTCTCGTTTCCGCCTATGGGGCAAAATAGTTGCCGCGGCGGAAGCTCTCTCCTGAAATGTGGTTCTATTTCAACCTTGAGGGCCGGCGATGGGTTTCGCTCTTGGGGCCTTCGAGGAAGACGCATCCGGATGCTTATACTTGCGCTCCTGGCTGCGTATTAAACAGTATAGCCAGCACAATCTGTCATCAGAGGGATTGTGACGGAGACTTCAACCAACCAGCTCTCACTTGGCCAGCGTGCCTGCGACCACCCTTTTGGTTTAGCAGGCTGGGAGAAATAGTAATGGTCGAGGTCGGCAAGCAGATGCCAAAAATTTGCCGGGCTTACTTGGGCGCCTGCTGACACTGCCGATGAACTATTCCATCCGGTGCAGTGAGTTACACCCGGTAATGTTTTGGGGCAGGACTTCATCCTAATTATTGATGCTTTATTAGGGGCTTATTACTGCGCCTGCTATGCCCATGGTCAACTTATTTGGATTGCAGCGCGACAGGCGCCATAATCAGCCGATTGGAATGAGAGGAGAGTGCTGGTGAGCATCTATATCGACCCTGACGTAGCTCTGAGCCTGCGTGGATATGAAATGCCTGAGAGGCTGGGTTTTGGGACGGCAATGGCGCCTGTGATGTTTCGTGCCGTCTGTCAGGATGGCTGCTGGAGTACTGGTGAGCTGATCCCCTATGCACCGCTGTCTGTCGACCCGGCTGCCAAGGTGCTGCATTATGCTCAGTCGTGCTTCGAGGGTATGAAGGCTTATCGAGCGTCACAGGGTATCGCCCTTTTCCGGCCGGAAAAGAATGCGCAGCGTATGGCTTATTCTGCCAAACGCCTGTGTATGCCCCCGGTACCCGAGTCCCTGTTCCTCGACGGTGTACGTACTGTTGCTGCTTACTGTGCGAACCTGGTGCCAGGAAATAGCGGTGAGTCTCTCTATCTGCGCCCCTTCCTGATGGGCACTCAGGCAGACTTGACGGTATCCGCCAGTACTTCTTATGAATTTTACGTTATCGCCAGCCCCTCAGAGGCTTACCACTCCGGTAACATGCGTCTTTGGGTGGAGCGGGAAGATGCCCGGGCCGCAGTTGGAGGTACAGGGGATGCCAAGGTGGGGGGCAATTACGCGAGTTCACTATTGAGTATTGGCCGCCTTAAAGAGCGTGGTTTTGATCAGTCCCTGTGGCTCAACCCCTCTGATCGCAGTAGCGTAGATGAACTGTCCGGCATGAATTTTTTTGCAGTGATTGATGGGGAACTGCACACTCCGGCGCTGAATGGCTCCATCCTCGAAGGGATTACCAGGTTCTCGCTGATCGAGCTGGCCAAGGATCTCGGGTACAGCGTGGTTGAAAGCGCGATCCATATTGATGAGCTGCTGGAGCAAGTAGTTTCCGGTACCTGTTCCGAGGCATTTGCCTGTGGTACAGCAGCGATAATTAGCCCTATTAGTTTGATTGGTGATGAAAGTGGCTCCTATGAGCTTTCCCTGGCGCCAGGCCGAGTGGCTCAGCACCTTCGCCTGGCACTCCTGGATATTCAGGAAGGGCGGGTGGCTGACCGTTTTGGCTGGATGCATAGCATTAAGCCTGTGAGTATCTGATGCTCTAATCTCTTCTTGGGTAGCTGGTTTTCTAACCGGTTACCCGCATCGGGACTGTGCCAGATTATTTTCTCACAGCTTCTTCTCTCTTCTATTTACTAGTGTCTTGATCTTACCGGGTTAATTTGTATCAATTCCGAGCGATTAAATGTTTCCACTAGAAACGCTCATGTGAGCATTTCCGCCAATTCACTTCATATTGTTGACTTGAACGACTTTAGATCCTACAACTAGGGCGATAAAAGAAGAAATGAACTGGAGCTTCGAGGGTGGCCTTTTAGTGGTACACCTCATTTTGACCAGCAGTTTCAAGATCAATTTGAGCAAGTAGGTCACACTCAGAGTTCCTTACAGAACGTGAGGAAAACGGAATGTTGATCCATATGTTCGGCCTTATGATACAGCCCCGCAGGCAGTGGGAACTGATCGGCAGCCTCCCCGAGAAGAAATTACGCAGTCAGCTACCCTATGTGATTATCTTGGCGTTGCTTCCGGCAGCGGCATGGTATTTTGGCACGACCCAGGTTGGCTGGAGTATTGGTGGTGGTGAACCTGTCAGAATTACCGGACAAAGTGCGCTGGAGTTAGTGGCAGTTTTCTACTGCACTATGGTGCTGACTGTTGTAGCAATTGGATATTTTATCCATTGGATGGCTAAGACCTATGGGGCTAAAACACACCCGTTGAAGGGGGTTGTTATTGCCGGCTTCACCGCCACACCAATATTCTTAGTGGGTGTTGCCGGTGTATATCCGCTATTGTGGCTGGATATTCTCCTGGCTACTGTTGCAGTTGCCTATGCAGTCTATTTACTATATTTGGGGATTCCCATCGTTATGGGAGTTTCTGAAGAACGTGGATTTCTTTTTGCCAGTGCCATTATCACTGTTTCTCTAGTAATGGCAGTGTTGATTATGGTTGGAACGGTATTGTTTTGGAGCTATGTTTCCGAACCAGTTTTTCACTAAATAGATAAATTCCCACTAAATAGCCAGTTTACAAGCAGTTGCCAAACTGGCTTTGTTTGGAAGTTAAATACGATATTTTTTATATTAAATTTCCTGTCTTCTTATTTTCTTTCCTTTCCTTCAATTAAGTTTTATGCCCCATCTGTATTCGCATTCGCGCTGGTGGTATAGCGTATAATAGTGGCGCCATAATATATGCATTATCATTTCACCTTGCTCAGCAATTTGCTCCTGGTAGTTATATTGCCAAGTAGGTTTTAATCTGTCCGTGTGTGGTTTTTATTTGAAAGGTGTTGGTGGGTTTTGTATTGAACTCGGTAAGCGTGTCTGGCGTTTCGATAAATGTTTCAGAAATGAAGGGTGTAGAAAAAAGCGTTGCCTCTATGTATGGATTTGTTAAAAAGTTTCTGAGACTTTATTTTGCTGCTGGATTCCTCCTTCTGCAAGATGAGGGTGTGTTATGAGAGGGGGAAAGTTATGGGGGTGGTCTGAAATATCACATTTTTTAAGTGTGGTGTATAAGTTTCTAAATGTGGGGGAGTGATGTATGAGAATCATAAAATTCATTCACGAGCCAGGAATTTTATATCGGATAAGTGGCAATGCCTATATGTATTATTGGGGAGTGTAATGGTATTTGACAGTATACCCATTGCTTAAGTTGATTTTTTCCTGTTTTTCAATATTTTTTATTAGTTTAATCTCCTCTATCGATCTAAAGATCTGGGTGGGTTCAGTGTCAACACATTGGATACCCATTGTTGCAATTGCCTGGTCTTTGCTTATTACTGAATACTCAATAACCTGTATGACTATGTGGTCCTTGCTGTTGTTAATCTTCAGGCCAGGCCCATTAGATAGCATCACCCTATACTTCACTGCCCCCCATGGACCACCACAACGAATGGCTTGATATCCTGTTGGAGATATTTTTTTAGATATTTGGTTGGACCTACCTTCTGCAAACTCTTCTCCCAAGATTTGCCCTGTTTTGAAGGTTAAGCCATTAGGAGTCACCACCTCTACATTGAGTGATTGTTCGGCAAAAGTGGCACCACTTAATAGGATTGTGGAGAGCAGGAGCAGCTTGGCAAATTGCATCTCTTTAGTTTCCCCTGAATCTATCGTGCCAACTATCAGTGACGCGGGAGTTGCTGATGTTAGCCCGTAGAATTTATCGATTCGTTAATAATAGTGTCTTGAAGCGGGAGTGTTGGTTGGATAGTATCGGTAGAGTTACGCAATAGAGTTTTTTGTGCAATCTAGTTGGTACAGTCGTACCCATTAAAGGCTGATTCCAATATCTATCAATAATAATTCAAATAAAAGGAAAACTATGAAAACTTTATCCTATGTGGGAGTAGCATTGGCGGTGATATTTGCTTCGGCATGCTCTCCCGGTGATAAATCGAGACAAATAAATGATCCTGACGTTAATGCCAATCCAGATTTTCAAAAACAACTGCTCAGGCAGCTGATTTCTGCCAAATCAGGCGATGTGGTATTGATTCCTGAAGGGGAGTTTAAAATTAACCGCAGTCTTTCTCTGAATGTAGATGGCGTCACTATTCGCGGTGCGGGTATGGATAAATCGATCTTGTCATTTAAAGGGCAGATTCAAGGGGCGGAGGGGTTGCTGGTCAATGCAAGTAATTTCACTATTGAAAATCTTGCTATTGAGGACACTATCGGTGACGCATTGAAAGTAAATGAAGGTGAGAATATTGTAATTCGCAATGTTCGTGTCGAGTGGACCAATGGGCCGGCTACAGGTAATGGGGCCTATGGTATTTATCCGGTACAGACAAAAAATACTTTGATAGAAGGCTCCGTCGCTATAGGTGCGTCTGACGCAGGGATCTATGTTGGGCAATCAAGAAATGTAATAGTGCGAAATAATCGCGCTGAATTTAATGTGGCTGGCATCGAGATAGAGAATACAATCGGCGCGGATGTGTACGGTAATGTGGCGACTAATAATACGGGTGGTGTCCTGGTTTTCAATATGCCGAATTTGCCCCAGCCCGGACATAGTACACGTATTTACAACAATAAAATCTTTAAAAATAACACTTCAAATTTTGGTCATGAAGGGACTCCAGTAGCTGCAGTTCCTGCAGGTTCAGGGGTCGTAATCAACTCAAACGATAATGTCGAGATATTTTCGAATGAAATAGCGGATAATGATACCGCCAATATAGTAGTTAGCAGCTATTTCACGGCAGGGTACTATAGCGATAAATCCACACAACAGGACTTCGATCCCTATCCAGAGGGTATCTATATTTATGACAATCATTTTATAGGTGGAGGGTCTTCGCCAGATCACTTGGAGCTTAAAGCATTAAAGCTGGCGCGCTTTGGTTTGGGGGGAAGTATTCCTGATGTACTTTGGGATGGCGTTGTGGACCAGAAAAAAGTAGTTGATGGAACCTTGCCAGATCATCTGAGGTTGTGTATCGACAATGCTGATGCTGGCATTCTTAATGTCGACTTTCTTAATGATTACCAGAATATTTCTACTGATATCTCTGCGCATCAATGCCAGCTAAAAAAATTGCCCCAGATTGTCCTGGAATTTGATCAGGAGATAGAGGAACAGAAGACAAATGACCACCTGGCAGTATTAGAGGGCGCAAATGAGTAGCTGGATACCCCAAGCAGGAGCCGCGGTACTGGTAGCGGGGATGATAATGTTTGCTGTAAGCGGTTGTGAAAAACCGCGATCACAGGTAGTCGTGTTTACTGAGGATGCTATCCCTGATCGACTTAGCGACTGGAATCTGGTGAATATTATCGACGGTACTCTGACCCCCAATTCTGGCGTAATACCCTACGATTTGAATACGAGCCTTTTTACCGACTATGCACATAAATTACGTACCGTATGGATGCCTGCGGGCACTTCGGCACAATATGCAAAAGAGCAGTTTGACTATCCCGTGGGTACGGTCTTAACCAAGACTTTTTACTATCCCAGGGGTGCGGCAGGCACAGTAATGAAGACAGATGACTTCACCAGTGATTATGCGGAGGGGCGTGCCGGTGAAGCCCTGGATATGCAGCGGGTTCGCCTGATGGAAACCCGTTTATTAGTCAGGCGCGAGGAGGGCTGGCAGGCAATACCGTATGTCTGGAATGAGGAGCAAACAGAGGCAGTTTTTGAAATTGCGGGCGACACCAGTCGCCTGAAACTAAAGGCTGAAACGGGAAGCATCTCAGAATTTACATATGTCGTACCGGATGCAAACCAGTGTGCTGGTTGCCATGCAGATAATTTTACCGGCAAGGAAATCTCGCCTCTGGGTCCCAGGGCAAGACACTTGAATCGAGATTATCCCTACCTCAGTGGTAGTGAAAACCAGCTGCAGCACTGGCAAAAGATAGGCTACCTTAGCGATGTTCCGAAAGGAGATGAATTGCCCAGCCTGGCTAGGTTTACCGATGAACGTTCAACCTTGGAAGCGCGAGCCAGGGCTTATCTGGATATCAACTGTGGCCACTGTCATAACCCCACTGGTGCGGCTGACACTTCTGGCCTGATGCTTAATTACAGCGAGACCGATTTACGTAAGTTGGGCTTGTGTAAACCGCCTGTGGCAGCGGGTACCGGTAGCGGTGAGCGTTTGTTTGCCATAGTGCCCGGTGAACCGGATCACTCAATTTTGAACTTCCGCATTGAGTCAATTGATCCCGGAGCAATGATGCCCGAGCTGGGTCGCAGTCTGGTTCATGAGGAGGGGGCTGAGCTACTCCGCCAGTGGGTGGCAACAATGCCGGGAACCTGTACATAGGATACCAACAGATCGGCTTAGGGCAGCAGACAGCAGATACAGTGCCTGGTGGCGCTGTATCCTGCTCCGAGCCCCTTTACTCGAGTCAGCCGTATGCCGCGGCCTCGGCAACAGGAGCGGCTGCGGGAATTAATCCACGTACCATCATGGTTACCGTGCGCTCTAGTAGAGGTGAATCAAGCGCAATGGTACCACTCAGAATTTCATACTCCAGCTTGAGAATCGTGCCGTGGGCGATTTGTGCTGCCGCCTCGGGATCCGTAAGACCCAGCAGGTGGAAGAACTCCTGAATCAGGGATTCCTGTGCATGGTTTGACATGCGTACTGCTCGCGTCAGTTGTTCATTGCGCAGAGCTTCATTGCGGAATGCCAATTCAATAAGGCGGCGATCCCTGTCTTCCGCCTGAGTGCGGACATGCGTGAGCACAAACCGGGTCAGTTGCTGAGCCAATAATTTGCGGCTGCTGTTTGAAGCGCGCTCTTGTGCTGAAAGATTACGGGCAGCGCTGAAACTTTCTTCTTGAAGTTGGCGCGTTTTCTCTAATCCCTGTTCAACAAAATATGTGAACGAGTCGCTGATCAGGTCGTTGAGGTCTTTAAAGTAATAGGTCGTGGCAGCCAGGGGCACATTTGCCTCACGGGCTACGGCGCGGTGACGAATTCCGCGAATACCTTCCTTTACGATCAGTCGCAGGGTGGCCTCAAGGATGGCCTTGCGGCGCAGGCGGCTGTCGGCGCGCTGAGCACGGCGGCCGTGGTAGACCAGATCAGACTTTCCATTGTCTACAGTCATAGCAGTATCCCTGTTCTTATTGCGTTGGCACCGATAGCACTCTCAAGCTGGTCGGTCGTGCCATTCTAGCCAAACGAATTCAAAAAGAGACAATAAAGCTATTACATTCGATTACACGGGGATTGCACCCTCAAAGGGCCTTATATGGCTGTTTTTTGGTAAAAGTGCTCAATTTTATGCATTTGGTGACAGGGGCTTATATATTAAACCCCAAAAGAAAAAAATGGCGCCAATTATGGATATTTTTTATTGGGATAAATGGAAATGTGCCTGATAAATAGTCGCCGGCAATCAAATGGTTTTCTCTAAACTAAAAGATTGCCATGAATTTTTTGTTTACCCGAGTAGTCTCTAAGAGATTTTTCCGGTAACTCGCACGCGTTTGGAGCCGGGAACAATTTTGATTTGCTGGCTGCGGCGACGTTCAATTCCTGAATCTATGGCATTTTTTGCTGCAATTAACAGGCCGGCGACCAGGAATGCACCGGGGGGAAGTACTGCAACCAGCACCCCAGGATAATTACTGCCCAGAACCGAGATACCCCAGTCTTTTGCCATGGGTCCAAGTAAAAGGTCCATATCTGAAAATAAGGTGCCTTGGCCTAGTACTTCCCGCACAGCACCAATAACAATCAATACAGCAGTAAAACCAACCCCCATCATAAATCCGTCCGCCAAGGAAGGCAGAACGGGATTTTTACTGGCGAAGGCATCGGCGCGCCCAAGGATGGCACAGTTGGTTACAATCAGGGGAATAAAAATACCGAGCACCAGATACAGCTCGTAGGTAAAGGCCTTCATTAGCAGTTCAACACAGGTAACAAAGGTGGCGATGATCATTACTGAGGCGGGTAATCGCACGGTATCCGGCATCTGCCTTCGCACGAGAGAAACCGCCAGATTTGAACAGGTGAGCACTCCGGTGGTGGCAAGGCCCAAACCGATAGCATTGACCACCGTACCTGTTACCGCCAGCAGGGGGCAAAGCCCCAATAGCTGCACCAACGCAGGGTTATTTTTCCACAGCCCGTTGTGGGTGATTTCTGCGTAACCGGGAGTCGCCATCAGTTCTGCTCCGCTTTTGGTAGAGTCTCATCAGATTTCTCTACCTCGGGGTTTTCCACTTCCACCGCGCGTTTGGAAACTGGCGCACTGAAAATTTTCTGGTGATTCTGCGCAACAAATTCCAGCACCTGATGCACTTCATTGACAACCGCGCGCGGTGTGATCGTAGCGCCGGTAAACTGATCAAACACGCCCCCATCCTTTTGTACCTTCCATTCATTTGATGGAGGATTCTTTAAAGACAGCCCGTCGAATTGCAGTATCCAGTCGCTCTTCTTTAGTTCAACTTTATCGCCGAGGCCGGGTGTCTCGCTGTGACCGGTAACCCGCACACCGGCAATGGTGCCGTCGCGGTTTACTCCGACCAGCATCTTAATGGGACCGGAATAACCGTCGGGAGCCACGGCAGGTATGATTACTGCAGAGATTTTTCCATCTTTTCCTCGTGCCAGGTTTATATCGCCACCCTGGGTGAGACCGAGCTGACTCCAAAAATTTTTGGGGATTGGATAGGTATCCACCAGCAAGTCGTTACTGTGTCGGTCCAGGGGGATAATTTCCAGCAGGGCCTTGGCCGAGGCAGCACGTATAGCGCGCTCGATAGGCTCGCGGGTGGTGATTTGGGTCACCGCCAAGGTGCCTGCGGTGACCAGGGCGAACAGTGTCAGAACAGTGGCGTTGGTCGCCATAGACTGTTTGAGCATCAGTGCTCCTCCAGGTCAGTGGCGCGGCGCGGCCGCTTATGTCCATAAGTGCGGGGTAGGGAGTAATTGTCGATGGTTGGAGCGGCAAAGTTCATCAGCAGCACTGCAAAAGCCACTGAGTCAGGATAACTGCCCCAAGCGCGAATAATATAAGTAAATAGCCCGACTCCCACACCGAAGATCAGTCGGCCCCTGTTACTGGTGCAGCCACTGACGGGGTCGGTAATAATGAAAAAGGCTGCAAACATAGTTGCGCCGGAAAACAAGTGCAGCAGTGGCGAGCCCTCGGAAAGTGAGCTTCCGCTGTCATAGAAGAACAGGGATAGCAGGGTCAGAGTGGCTAGCATCGCAAACGGTGCATGCCAGGTGATGATGCCGCGGAAGAGTAGGAATAACCCTCCAAGCAGGAAACCAAAGCTGATGGTTTCCCAGCCGGCCCCGGCAAAGGTGCCCTTATTGAAAACAGGCTCCATCTCGTACAGCTGCGATAACAGAACCGATTCGTTGAGGCGGACGATTTCCAGCGGCGTGGCCCGAGTAAAGCCATCCACGTTGTAGTTGCCGAAGACCAGGGAGAGGGCTTCGCTGATACTGGGCGCGCCGCCAATCACATCTGCTGCACCTATCCAACGGGTCATATCCACAGGGAAGCTGATGAGTAGTACCACATAGCCCACCATAGCGGGGTTGAACGGGTTGTAGCCCATACCGCCATATAAGTGCTTGGCCAACACTATAGCCACGGCGCTGCCAACTATCGGTAGCCACCAGGCACAATAGGGTGGGAGGGCGATCCCCAGTAGTAGTGCAGTGACAAAGGCACTGTAGTCGCGCAGGTAAAAGGCCACAGGCCGGTTGCGCAATTTCATCACTGCAGCTTCAAACAACATGGCGGTGATAACAGACAAGGCGATATTGATCAGAACCCCTATGCCAAAGTAAATCACCATTGCCAACACGCCTGGTGCAGTGGCGGCGGCCACTTGCAGCATGACCTTGGCGGTGTTATCTCCGGAGCGGGCGTGGGGGGAGGTGGCACGTATCAGTGACATTATTGCTCTCCCCCCTGTGCCGATTGTTGTTCACGCATCTTGTCTTCCAATTTTTTTTGCAGCTTCTCCAGGGCGGTTTCGAAGGCTTCCAGATTCGCATCGTTCTCATCGCGGGCTTTTAGCAAGCGCACCTCAGCTTTGGATACTCGCTTACGCAGAGCTTCGACATCTGCGGCGAGTTTATCCGCCCCGCTCATTTGCGCACGTGCTTCGGCGGCGGCGCGGGCTTTGCTGATTGCGCGAACAGCGGCACTGGCTTCCTCATTGCTGGGCTCTCGTACAGGATCACGATCGGCTCGACGCTTGGCCAGGGTGAGCTTGTGTTCGGCTTCCTGCAGTTTCAGTTCGGCCGCCTTGAGTTGAGCGGCGAGCTGGTCGCGCAGGCTATTATCAGCAGCGTCCAGCTTGCTGCGCAGGCGCTCCACGCGGCTTTCTGCACTGGAGAGGGTACGCTGGGCGCGGGCGAGTAATTGCTGGGGGTCTTCCTGGCGGGACTTGACCCGCGCCAAAGCGGCGGCGACAACATCCGCCTCCTGCTTGCCGGTTTTGGCCTCCTCGGAATCAGGATTCTGCTCGCGCTGCTGGCGTGCCAGCTCTGCGGCCTTGCGCCGGGCTTCGCGTTTGGCTTCCTTTTCCTTCTCTGCTTTTTCCAGGCGCAGCTTACGGAACTCAAACCGATCGCGGGCGCGATCGGATTTTTCTTTTTCAGCCTCTGCCTGGCGGATAGTGCCTTTGGCGGCGCGATAGTATTGCACCAACGGAATGGTACTGGGGCAAACGTAGGAGCAGGCACCGCACTCGATACAGTCAAACAGATTGTAAGCCTGTAATTTCTCTCGCTCATCAGCGCGTGCATACCAGTACAGCTGTTGCGGCAGCAGTGAGGCGGGGCAGGCCTCCGCACAGTAGCCACAACGGATACAGGCCTTGGCCACAGGCGCCGGGGGCAGCTCTTTTTTGGTGGGTACCAGCAAACAGTTGGTGGTCTTTACCACTGGTGCACTTTCATCGTCGATGGTGTAACCCATCATGGGGCCGCCGATAATCACCTTTTGCATCAGTCCGCGATGAATACCGTGATGCTTAAGGATATGGTGGATAGGTGTGCCAATTGGTACTTCAATATTACGTTGTCGTTCCAGGGCTTGCCCCACTACGGTGGTTACCCGGCTGATTAAAGGCTCTCCGTAATGTATGGCGCGGTATACGGCTCTGGCGGTGCCCACGTTCTGACAGACAATGCCGATATTGGCCGGCAGACCCTGATTGGGTACTTCACGGCCGGTGAGAATCTGGATCAGCTGTTTTTCACCGCCGGAAGGGTACTTGGTGGGAAATACAACAATATTGAAGTGCGTACCTTTGGCTGCCTCGCGCATGGCGGCAATCGCCTGCGGTTTGTTATCTTCAATCCCGATCAATACCCGCTCGGGTTCGTCGAGAATATAGGAGAGGATACTGACTCCGGCGATAATTTCCTCGGCGCGTTCGCGCATGAGCATATCGTCGGCAGTAATGTAGGGTTCACACTCAGTACCATTGATAATTAACGTATCAATTTCCGCACCACCGTGAGGGTCAAGCTTTACTGCTGTGGGAAAGCCGGCCCCTCCCATCCCGGCAATGCCGCTGTCCCGGATTTTCTCCAGCAACTCTACTCGGTTGAGCTGGGTATAATCATCACAGGGCTCCAGTTCACACCACTGTGCCTTTCCATCGGTGCGAATAACAATGCAGTCCTCCACCAGTCCCGATGGATGCGGGACGGCACAGGGCTCTATGGCAACTACTTTGCCAGAACTGGGAGCGTGTATCGGGCAGCTGATCAGGCCATCTGCCTCGGCAATTTTCTGGCCCTTCAGCACATCGTCACCGAGCTTGACTAGTGGCAGGGCTGTCGCGCCCGTGTGTTGCAGCAAGGATACAATCAGGTCTTCGGCCAGGGGAATACTGCCGATGGGTTCGCCGGTGCTCTGCTGTTTATTTTCTGGTGGATGCACCCCACCATGAAAATCATTGGGGCGCAGTTCTCGAGCCTTTTCACTGGCGATTAGCTGGGCCTCACGCGCGGCGCGGCGATCTTCTACGGCTTCGCGCTGCAGGGATTTTTCCAATTGTCTCTGGATTTCTTTCTCGGGGCTCAAACTGCACCTCCCCCGGTTTCTGCCTGTGTGCCACGACGGTCAGAGGCAATTAACTGGATACCGTCTTCAGGTTTCCGCGGGTGCCAGCCTTGAACTGGCATATCCACAGGTACCATATCAATACAATCCACCGGGCAGGGTTCCACACACAAGTCACAGCCGGTGCACTCATCGGAAATGACGGTATGCATATATTTAGCTGCGCCAGCGATAGCGTCCACCGGGCAGGCCTGTATGCATTTGGTACAGCCAATACATTCAGCCTCGCGGATAAAGGCGACTTTTTTAACTTCCTCTACACCGTGTTCGGCGTCCAGCGGCATGGGCTCCATATCCAGCAGGTTGGCCAGCTCATTGATTGTGCCCTGACCACCAGGCGGGCACTTGTTGATGGCATCACCATGCACAATGGCTTCCGCATAAGGCCTGCAGCCGGGGTAGCCGCACTGGCCACATTGGGTCTGAGGAAGCAGGGCATCCACCTGCTCCACCAGAGGGTCGCCCTCGACTTTAAACCGCACGGCGGCAAATCCAAGCAGGGCGCCAAACGTCAGTGCCATACCGCCGAGTACCAGAAGTGGGGAAGAGATTTCAGATATCCAGTCCAGCATCGTGTAACCCTATACCAGACCACTAAAGCCCATAAATGCCAGAGACATCAGCCCGGCAGTTACCATACCGATAGCCGCGCCGCGAAAAGGCTGGGGTACATCCGCAGCAAACAGCCGTTCGCGCATGGAGGAAAACAGAATCAATACCAGGGAGAAGCCCACGGCAGCGCCGAAGCCGTAAAGGGTGGACTGCATAAAAGTGTGAGCTTTCATAGTGTTTTGCAGGGCTACTCCGAGTACTGCACAATTAGTGGTAATCAGTGGCAGGAAAACCCCGAGCACTTTGTACATCAAGGGGCTGGTTTTCTCGATAAACATGCGTGCAAATTGCACTACTACCGCAATTACCAGAATAAAAGAAATAGTGCGCAGATACTCGATGCCGAATGGTTCGAGCAAATACGTGTTCACCAAGTAGGAACAGATTGATGCCAGAGTGAGCACAAAAGTGGTTGCGCCGGCCATACCGACGGCTGTCTCCAGTTTGTTGGAGACGCCCATAAAGGGACACAGGCCAAGAAACTGCACCAACACATAATTGTTGACCAGGATGGTGCTGAGCAGGATGACTGCGAAATCGGTCATAACAGGTCCGGTTGAAGCCCTGGGGCGAAATGGCGCGAGTGATATGGCGGAGCCCTCATTCCCGGTGCTGTTAGGTTCCGGGCATACGACTTCCGTCGAATGTCGCGCAGGGCCGGTATTATGGGTGAGTCGCAAGGGGCCTTCAACTCGGTGAAGGTATCTTCTGGCAGGCGAAGGACCCCAGCTTCCAGCCCAATAATATGACTAGAGATCCGCTAGTCAGGAGCAGGCCAATTTGAACCACTTTAAATGATCGCTTCTGATTGCAAAGCTTAGGCTTGAATGGGGGGGTGGCGCCCCATCTCTGTCAATGGCCTGTGGCACATTTGTTAATGTCCACAACCTTGGTAGGGATTATTTCAGCCACTTTGCGAGGTAGGAGCTGGGAATCAGGGATAATTAAGTGAACCTGTTTGTACTTTCCCGATAAACGCAGGCGCCCCTCTTTACAGTAAATTGGCGTGGCCATATCTATTGTTGGACAACCCCTTATTTTCAGTTGGAGTCGTGAAATGTCGGATCGACCTTATACCCCGCCAAAAGTCTGGACCTGGGATTCGGAGAGCGGTGGGCAGTTTGCCAGTATCAACCGCCCGGTGGCGGGCGCCACCCATGAGAAGGAGTTGCCCCGCGGTAAGCACCCAATGCAACTGTACTCTCTGGCGACGCCCAATGGGGTGAAAGTGACCATTATGCTGGAGGAGCTGTTGGCGCTGGGTTTTGATGGCGCAGAATACGACGCTCATTTGATTCGTATCACTGAGGGCCATCAGTTTGGTAGTGGCTTTGTGGAAGTGAACCCCAACTCAAAAATTCCCGCGCTGCTGGATCAGAGCACCAATCCCCCCATCCGGGTTTTTGAGAGCGGCTCGATACTCCTGTATCTGGGGGAAAAATTTGGAGCCTATCTGCCACATACTCCAGAGCAACGCACAGAAACCCTCAATTGGCTTTTCTGGCAAATGGGCGCAGCCCCCTACCTTGGCGGTGGGTTCGGCCACTTTTACACCTATGCTCCGGAGAAGTATGAATACCCGATCAATCGCTTTGCTATGGAAGTAA
Organism: Microbulbifer sp. GL-2; assembly: GCF_007183175.1. Lineage (NCBI taxonomy): Bacteria > Pseudomonadati > Pseudomonadota > Gammaproteobacteria > Cellvibrionales > Microbulbiferaceae > Microbulbifer > Microbulbifer sp. GL-2. The sequence continues at coordinate 738,708 of NZ_AP019807.1, read as the reverse complement.
AGCGCCAGATGGATGTGTTGGATCAGCAGCTAAGCAAACACCAGTTTATTGCCGGGCGCGAGTACACTATTGCGGACATCGCGATCTGGCCCTGGTACGGGGCACTGGTGCGCAATGAGGCTTATGATGCTGCAGAATTTCTCGATACCCAAAGTTACAAACACCTGAATCGTTGGGTTGAAGAAATTGCTAAACGCCCTGCCGTACAACGTGGACGCATGGTGAATCGGACCTGGGGTGACTCTAAGACACAGCTACATGAACGCCATGATGCCAGCGATTTTGATACCAAGACCCAGGATAAGCTGGCTGGTGGAGAAAGTTGACTAAGAGCTGTCGGAGAGGGGGTTCGCCCCCTCTAGAAAGTGCGCATTGATAACATCAACTGCACTATCTGTGAGGTACGGGGCAACTGCCATAATTTCTCGATAATAAATCCGGCGGCAAAAGCCAAGCCGAGCATTGCCGGTAATGGGATTGCACGCAGTTGCTTGCTTGCCTCTCTCTGTTGCTGATTAATCAAGCGTATAGCGCTGCGACGCTGTTTTTCCGCGTCTTGGCGGCACTCCTCAATTTGTTTATTTAAAATTTTCAGCGACATCACTCAAAGCCTCTTTCACCTGCCGCTTAGTCTCTTCAAATCCCAGCAGCGGACGCAATTTGCGTTGATATAATAAGACGCCAACAAAAATAAATATCTGCATCAACAGGAAAGTGAGAAAGCCGATATAGACCGACTGGGAAAAATAATAGGCGATAAGACCTATGCCGCCGCAGAGACTGATAAGCAGGGCGGTGCCCAAGGGGACCAGCATAAGCTGCAGGAATATAAGGCGCTTGCCGGCAGTCAGGGTCCTGTCCAGCTCCAGCTGAAATAGCCGCTGAATATTACTGATCCAGGCAGTAAGCAGCGTCAGAGTGGCTTCTGCACGGGCAAGAGTAGTTTCCAGGCTGCTGTTGTCACCAGCTCCCGCGTTGCCGGCAGCCCCATCCGCTTCGCTCCGGCCACGATCCTGCGCAGCCGGTTCGGAATTTGCGTCGGACTTTTTTCCATTTCCCATCTGGGGGTTTCCCTACCGGTTAAATAAAGAAAAATGCTATTTAAAAAGCTTGGCGATTGCCCAACCGACCACAAATGCACAGCCGACGGCAAGAATCGGGCGTTGGCGTAGTGAAGACTCCGCTTTTTCCATAACGTCTGAAGCGCGCTGTCTCTGTGATTCGACAGACGACTTGGCTCTCTGTCTTAAGCTTTCCGCAGCATCAGTAGCTGCCTCTCCTGCGAGATTATAGGCCTGTTGCAGCTTTTCCCTGCTGGAATTTGTGTGGGGAGATCTTGCTGTTGCCATTGGGTTGCTCCTTTTCAGGGGTTGATTGGCAAGGAATGATATAGTCGTCCCCGGCATTTCCCAGTCAAACTTGCGTTTTTATTAGGGGAATTGAAAATAAGCACAGTCCCTTTTTTTATAAAAAGCTATATCCTCTCTCACAGCTATTTATAGGCTAACCCTCTTTGTGAACTTACATATTTTACGGTTGGGTATGGGCTTCGGAGAGAGATAAAAAATAGTCGCCCAGAGTCCTATTTGTTGTGATCATATTTTTGGACTCTGATGAGTATATGGATAATAGAGGGGATAAATTATTTTTTCGGCGACCGGTGACTGGTTTCCTGCTTCCAGGATCGAATATTTTCAACCACTCCGTCCAGTAAACGTTGACGGCTTTCACGACTGATCCAGGCATTGTGGGGCGTGATAATCAGGTTGGGAATATCTTTATTCAGGAGTGGATGACTTGCCGGTGGCGGCTCTTCGCTGAGCACGTCCAGTGCGGCGCCACCCAGCTTACCGCTACGCAGGGATTCGGCGAGAGCGTCTTCATCCACCAGACCTCCACGAGCAGTATTAACTATCAGGGCACCAGGCTTTACTGCGGCGAGAAAATTGCGATCAATCAGTTTTTTAGTCTGTTCTGTAAGTGGGCAGTGCAGGCTAATCACATCGGACTCCGCTTGCAATTGTGCCAGTGGTACCCGGTTCCCCTGCTTTTTTCCACTGCTGGACTCGGCGATCAAAACCCGCATTTCCAGCGCCTCTCCCAAGCGAGCGACTTTCCTGCCCAATTCCCCGTAACCGATAATACCGAGGGTCTTGCCGGAAAGTTCCACCACCGGGTGGTCCAGCAGGCAGAAAACGTCTGATTGGCTCCATTGCCCGGCCATGACTTCCTGATGATAAAGGTGCCAGCGCGAGGCGAGAGCCAGTATTAATGCCAGTGTGTGCTGCGGTACCGAGGCGCCGGCGTAACCCTGGACATTGCGCACGGGTATACCGAATTCCAGTGCGGCTTCGAGATCGATATTATTGGTACCTGTGGCACACACACAAATCAGTTTGAGCTGCTGTGCCTGCGCTAAAATTTCGCGATTCAATACTACCTTATTAGTGATAACCACCTGGGCGTCGGCGATGCGTTCGGCAGTTTGTGCAGAGGAAGTGGTATCGTGGAAATCCCAGTGGTCTAGACTGTTGTGCAGGGCCGACGTGTCCAACTCCTCCAACTTCATTGTCAATGCGTCCAGAAATACGCCGCGCATGGAACCTCCTCAGTGTCTGTGCAGAGTACGGGAATGCTACGGTAGTGGGCGCCGATTGCAATGGCTTCTCTGGAGAGATGCGCAACCTGTCCTGTGTGGGTGGCTACGGTTTGTTTGTCGGGCCTTTCTGTCGCAATTGAAGAGGGCTCTTGATGGGAATATCGGTAACTGCGGCAACACTGGTTCTGGTATCGGCATTTCTTCACGCGGGATGGAATTTACTGGGAAAGTCCCGCACTCCCTCTCCTGCATTTTTCTGCATTGCCACACTAAGTGTGGGCTTATTGTTGCTTCCCCTCGGTTTTTGGGTGTTGTCCCAGGCACAGTCATTACCGCGCTCTTTCTGGCTGCTGCTGCTAAGCAGTGGTTTTTTCCAGATGATTTATATGGGGGGGCTTGCGTTGGCCTACCAGCGCGCCAATATGGGGTTGGTATATCCGATAGCGCGGGCACTGCCTGTGTTGTTAGTGGCCCTGGCAACGGTGCTGTTGGGACAGAGACTCCCGTGGCTCGCCTGGCTGGGTATGTTGCTGGTTACTATTGGCTGCTTACTGGTGCCACTAGTGTATTTTCGCCAGTGGCATTGGCGCGCATATTGGCGTGCAGATTGTGCCTGGGCCCTGGTGGCGGCACTGGGAACGGTCGGCTATTCGCTGGCGGATAAGGGGGCTCTCATTTACCTGGAAGTGGCGCTCGACGGTGCTGTGCCTCCCATGGCAATGGCTTACAGTTACCTGGGTATGCAATTCCTTGCCTGCGGCTTGTGGTTGCTTTTCGGTTGCCTGGGAGGAGCTGGGCGCGCGCAGTTGGCCCAGAGCCTGGGAGACCTGAAGTTGGGGGTTGTAACAGGCCTGATGATGGGGGCTACTTATGGCCTGGTATTGCTGGCCATGTCGATGACAGAGAACGTAAGCTATGTAGTGGCCCTGCGCCAGCTCAGTATTCCGCTGGGGGTAGGCCTGGGGATCTGGCTCTTAAAAGAACCAGCCTACAGGCCCCAGCTGCTGGGGGTGGGCCTAGTATGTGCCGGCTTGATTGCAGTGTCACTGCGTTAGGGCGGGTTGCCCCGCCCAGGGAACTGATTACATCACTCGCATGCCCGGTTTGGCACCTTCGTGGGGCTCGAGAATCCACAGGTCCTTGCCGCCGGGTCCGGCGGCCAACACCATACCTTCACTCACGCCAAAGCGCATTTTGCGAGGGGCCAGATTGGCGACCATGACGGTGTGCTTACCCTCCAGCTCCTCAGGCGCGTAGGCGCTCTTGATGCCTGCAAATACCTGGCGGGTTTCACCCCCCAGGTCCAGGGTTAGGCGCAACAGTTTGCCAGCCCCCTCCACGTGCTCGGCCTTGGCGATCAGGGCAATGCGCAAGTCCACCTTGGCAAAATCGTCAAACTGGATTTGCTCGGCGATAGGGTCATCTGACAGGGGACCGCTGGCTGCCTTTGTTTCAGCCTGCAGTTGTGCGAGGGACTCCTGAGCGGCATCCATCACTGCATCCACCTGGGTTTTTTCCACCCGCTGCAAGAGCGGCTTAAACTTCTTGATCTCGTGGCCTGCCAGCGGGGTGATGGCGTTGTTCCAGTTTAATTCACTGTTGAGGAACTCCGCTGCTTTCTGCGCAGTATTGGGCAGCACCGGCGCGAGCCAGGTGATCAGGGCGCGGAACATATTTACACCCTGGGAGCAGATCGCCAGGACTTCTGCCTCGCTGCCTTCCTGTTTAGCCAGGGACCAGGGTGCCTTATCGGCAATCCAGGCATTGGCGGCGTCAGCCAGGCCCATAATATCGCGCATGGCGCGGGCATATTCACGCTGCTCGTAGTTGTCGGCGATGCGCGGGGCTGCCTCAACAAACTGTCTCCACAGTTTTTCATCGGCCAGGCCTGTAGCCAGCTTGCCACCAGCTTTGCTCACAAACTTGGCGGTACGCGAAGCGATATTGACTACTTTGCCCACCAGGTCGGAATTTACCTTGGCGATAAAGTCGTCCAGGTTGAGGTCCAGATCATCCACACCGGCAGTGAGTTTGGCGGCAAAATAGTAGCGCAGGTACTCGGGGTTCAGGTGGTCCAGGTAGTTGCGGGCATTGATAAAAGTGCCGCGGGACTTGGACATCTTCTTGCCGTTCACAGTGAGGAAACCGTGTACGCAAACCTTATTGGGAGTGCGGAAATCTGCGGAGTCCAGCATTGCCGGCCAGAAGAGGGCGTGGAAGTTGACGATATCCTTGCCGATAAAGTGATACACCTCGGCGCTGCTGTCTTTTTTCCAGTACTCCAGCCAGTCGCTGCCGTTTTGGTCACAGTAATTTTTCAGGCTGGCCATGTAGCCAATAGGAGCATCCAGCCAAACGTAGAAGTATTTGCCCGGTGCATCGGGGATTTCAAAGCCGAAGTAAGGGGCGTCGCGGGAAATATCCCATTCCTGCAGGCCCTCTTCCAGCCACTCAGCCAGCTTGTTGGCGACCTCATCTTGCAGGGTACCGGAGCGGGTCCAAGTGCGCAGGAATTCGGTAAAGGCGGGCAGAGTGAAGAAGAAGTGCTCGGACTCCCTTTCCACTGGAGTGGCGCCGGAAATCGCGGAAACCGGGTCGATCAGCTCTGTGGGGCTGTAAGTGGCGCCACAGGCTTCGCAGTTGTCGCCGTATTGGTCGGGTGTGCTGCAGCGCGGGCAGGTACCCTTGATATAACGATCCGCCAGGAACAGCTGCTTCTCTGGGTCGAAAGCCTGGGTGATGGTGCGCGAGGCGATATGGCCGTTGTCGCTGAGGCGGCGATAGATCATGGAGGACAGCGCTCGATTCTCCTCCGAGTGAGTGGAATGATAGTTATCTACGCCGATCAAGAAATCGGTGAAGTCCCGCTCGTGTTCCGCCTGCATATTGGCGATGTGTTGCTCCGGGGTCAGTCCCAACTGCTCGGCCTTGAGCATGATTGCGGTGCCGTGCGCGTCATCGGCGCAAATGTACAGGCAATCGTTGCCGCGCGCGCGCTGAAAGCGCGCCCAGATATCAGTCTGGATATATTCGAGTACGTGGCCCAGGTGCAGGGAGCCATTGGCGTAAGGGAGTGCGCTGGTGACTAGGATTTTGCGCGTATCGGGCATCGGTTTTTCCATCGCTGAGGGGTTGCGGCCGGAGGCTCCGCTGGAGTGGCCGGAGAACATCAAAAGACCGCGGAATATAGCAGATTTGTGTTATGCCGGGGAGGTGTGGCAAGCGTCGCCGGATTGAACCTGTTGCTGGCGCTGGGCCGATTCATCCGACACAATGCGTTCCAGACATGAAGCGCCAAGAGGGAGATACCGTGAGCGATCATCATCACGACCATGAAGAGCTATCAACGGATGTTCAGGCAGAGCTGGAGCGCCTGGCTGAGTGCCTTGGTCAGTTGCACGATTCGGCCAGTGGGTTGCTACTGGACGAACTGGATGCGGATATAGAAGTGGGTTACGAGGACGGCACGGTAGTTGTCGGCATTAGCCTCGGCTACCCCTGTGCGAGCCAGGAGGAATCTTGGCGTAAGCGGGTTATGGAAGCTTGTGAGCCACTGCTGAAAAGCGGCCCTCTGGGAGGTAACAGCCTGCAGTTTGAGTTGTTCAGCGATATCCCGGCCACATCGTCGGCTAATGCCCCTGAGTCATTACAGGGGGTGAAAAATATTGTTGCGGTGGCCTCGGGTAAAGGCGGTGTGGGCAAGTCTACTACAGCGGTTAACCTGGCCCTGGCCCTGGCAGTGGAAGGCGCTCGTGTAGGACTGCTCGATGCGGATATTTACGGCCCCAGCTTGCCCACCATGCTGGGCACTGAGGGTGTGCGTCCACACGTCAAGGAGCAGAAATTCTTTGTACCTGTGGATGCCCAGGGGATCGAGACTATGTCATTGGGCTACCTGATGACTGAAGAGACCCCGGCAGTGTGGCGCGGTCCGATGGCCAGTGGTGCCCTCAATCAAATTCTCACTCAAACCCTGTGGTGCGATGCCAAAGAGGAGCTGGATTACCTGATTGTGGACATGCCTCCCGGTACTGGTGATATCCAGCTGACATTAGCGCAAAAAACTACCCTAGCCGGTGCTGTCATTGTAACCACTCCCCAGGATCTGGCCCTGAAAGATGCTATCAAAGGAGTGGAAATGTTTCGTAAGGTCTCGGTGCCGGTGCTTGGTATTGTTGAAAATATGGCTTTACACACTTGCTCTAAATGCGGCCATAGTGAGCCGATTTTCGGTACAGGTGGCGGTGAGCGCATCGCGGAGGAATACGATACCCACCTGCTGGGTGAATTACCGCTGGCACAGAAAATCCGCGCCGATGTGGATACTGGTTGTCCCAGTGTTATCGCTGACCCCGAAGGGGAAATTGCCGGTTTTTACCGGGAGATCGCCCGCAAAGCGGCCGCCCAGGTCTGGCTCAATGCCAGTAGCGATGAAGACCTGCCGGAAATCGAAATTAGTTGAACCCAATCGCGATGCTTATCACAAAGAATTAATTTTTTTATTTTTGTGGTTTTTCGCTGGGGTAAATATCCCTATATTGGGCCTCTCCAGTGCGTTTTCTCATGGAATTTCCTGTTGTGTGAGTGACGCCCGCAGAAATGGCCGGGCCAGAGGCTCGGCCATTGCGTACCAATTATTGGTTCAGTAGTTTTTGGCCAAATGGTATCCTAATCATTTAATTTAAATATTTTCCGGTGTTTGTGACTGTAGGCTGCTGTGTGTGAAATACACATGGATTGTCCGTTTTTGCAGTATTTTAGAGAGAATCTGCCTTGAATACTGGCGGGTGATCGTGTAATTACCCCAGCCTGCCGCCTATGCAAAAAGTGCCAAGTAATTATGTTGTATTTTTACTGGCGACCGTCAAGGTTACTAAGCAGTTCAATTTGAGAAAACCCAATAATTTTTAGGAGAGAAAAAAGCGGGTATAGGTGCGCGATTTTTATTTTGTATTTGGTGGTAACAGCCCGACAAGTCGGTACTGCTTTTGGGTTGTAGAGGTGGATTCAGGAGCGTGTAAAAAGTCCCCCGCAGCCGCGCGGACCGTTGTTGCAGGTGAGACACACAACAGGCATTGCAGAAGCTGTAGTCGATAAAAATAACAAAGACAAAAGCGCGAGTGCTTTCATCAATGAATTTTCAAATTAGCTATCGACCGATAGGGGGTATAGCGCGGATATTATTTTATGGGCCTGTGGGTTTTGCGGAGAAAATGGAAGCCGCAGCCAGGCTTGTGGAAAAATACCGGCACAGGGTACCGCTGCGTGTGCTGTTGGACCTGCGCTATGCGCGCTCCAAAGTTACACTCGAGGAGCAGCGGCAGTTTACCAAGTACATTGCGGAACACCCGGTACTGAAACGGGCATATATTGCCGTTTTACACCCGCGCAACCGCTGCACTTCGCCATTGGCAACGCGGGGAACATGTCTGTGCAGGCATAGTTCGAGGGAGTTTATAGCCGAGACAGAAGCTGAGGCCTGGCTCACCCAGATAAAGGGGGTGGCGAGGCCTGCGGAGTTCTAGTTGGCTTGAGCTGGCTTCTGGGCCTGGGCGCGCTGGGCTTCAGCCTGGCGCTGGCGCTCCTCTTTTTTCTGCCGGCGCTTGTTGGAAGTCTGATTGCGGGCATCCTGGCCCATATGCTCCTCACCGCGCTTTTTGGCTAGTTGGATCTGTTTTTCACGCTCACGAAAGCGAGCGCGATCGGCTTCACTGACTTTATCGTGGCAGTGTGAGCAGCTGACCCCCTGTTCAAACAGGGGGGACTGTTGATCTTCCATGGTAATCGGCATACGGCAGGCATTGCACTGGTCGTATTGGCCACGATCGAGATCATGGTTGACGGTGACGCGTTCGTCAAAGACAAAGCATTCGCCCTCCCATAGGGATTCTTCCTTGGGTACCTCTTCGAGGTATTTCAGGATACCCCCGTGCAGGTGGTAGACCTCCTCGAAGCCCTGCTCCTTCATATATGCAGTGGATTTTTCGCAGCGAATCCCTCCGGTGCAGAACATGGCCACTTTTTTATGCTTGGCCGGGTCCAGGTTTTCTTTAACGTACTGGGGGAATTCGCGGAAGGTTTCAGTCTTAGGATTGATTGAATCCTTGAAGGTCCCTACCTGGAATTCATAGTCATTGCGGGTGTCGACTACAACGACTTCCGGGTCGCTGATCAGCGCATTCCAGTCTTTGGGCTTGACGTAGGTGCCGACGACGCGCAGAGGGTCAATCCCCTCTATACCCATGGTGACAATTTCCTTCTTCAGCTTGACCTTACTGCGCAGGAAAGGCATTTCGCCGGTATAGGACTCTTTGCATTCGAGTTCGACCAGGCGCGTGTCTGATTTCAGGTGGGCGAGGACCGTATCTATGCCCTCTCTGGAGCCGGCAATAGTGCCGTTGATGCCTTCGCCGGCTAGCAGCAGGGTGCCGCGTACGCTGTGTTCCAGCATAATGTTCAGTAAGGGGGCGCGCAGGGACTCGAAGTCCTTCAGGGTGACGAACTTATAGAGTGCACATACAACGAATTGATCCATGGTACTTCCTCATTTGCGGGCCGGAACGTAAATCCGGAGCAGAAAAAATCGCCGCGCATTTTATCGCAAATAAAACTGCTTGTCGTACATTTAGCAGGCGGTTCAGAGGCTGCCCCTGCACAGATTTGTTGTTGACCGGGAGGCCGCAAGTTGTCAAAGTTCTGGCCGATATTTCAGGGTCACAGCGAGGCGAACCCAATGGGCGAAGAATTTGCACCGAAAGAGTCGGAATTAAGCCAGATCTACCGCGAGGGCGAAGTATCCGTCCAGATCGATATTTATGAGGACGGAGAGGGCGGTTGGCTGCTCGAAATCGTCGATGAGAGTAATAACTCCACAGTGTGGGAGGACTCCTTCGAGACTGAAAAAGAGGCCTTGGATGAGGCTATGGATGCCTTGCGCGAGGAGGGGATTGCCACCTTTGTTGGCCCGGTACAGGAAGTGGACGGTAACTGGTAAGTCAGTCACCCCTGCCCGTGCGCAGGAGATGCGTCCTGCGTGGAGCCCCAGCGGCTAGCTGAAGCTCTTTGGGGCGTCGGCGTGTCTAGCTGCTATGGTTAAGAAGAGAAGGGAATCGCGACCGTGTGACAGCACACCCAATCACAGCGCCGTCGCGAGGCAACTGCGGAATCTTTGTCTCCGGCGGTGCTACCTAGCCTGCGGTTACCTTCCCGATGAAACTGCGCTGCCTGTTACTTCTTTTGCTTCTGCTGACCACTTTAACCTCCGCTGAAACTCTGCTTCTCTCCAACAGGCAGTTGCTGAATACCAACCTCAAGGAAGCTCAACTGATTTCTGAGTTGCACGGTTACGCTATTGTTGCTGGCCGTCACTGTATTGATTGCGATGAAAATCCAGCCATTTTTATCCAGCGGATCGCTCGCCCAGGAGAGAGTGGGAATGAAGTACAGGCTGACAAAGACTCTGACCGGTATACCTATCCGGGCCGCTACATTGACTATTTAAGTAAGAAATTGGTAGAAAAAACTCGTATGTTTTACGGTTATTGTTATGAGGGGCAGCCATCGTTGTTGTGGCTCACCGAGTATTTTACCGGTAGCAGGTGGATCAAATCGGAATATTTGATTTTATTGGGGGATGAAGGCTTGGAACATCGCTATAACGAAAATAAACAGCCGAGCATTTTTCACCTAGAAAATGAAGCGTGCCACGAGCTGAAGGGCATTTTTGCTGAGATAGAACCCTAGGGCGATTGTTGAAGGGATTTCTATTCTGAGAGTAAGTATCAAGTTTTGGATATCGATATAATAAAAAAACCCCGCTGGAGGGCGGGGCCAAAAGGGTCGTTGAAATCAGGTCTGCTTACTTCACCGGTTCAAAAACAATCTTCAGTTTTTTCTTGCCCCAAGCTCGGGCTTTTCGAATATCTTTTTCCATCCACACGTCAATACGGTTGGTGAATCGCTTGTTCATACGGTCACGCACAGTGTAAGTACCGGGCAGACCTTCAATTTTTACTTTGGCACCGTTGGTCAGGCCGTGCTTTTCCAGGTCACGGGATACGGCGATGATCTTGTCGCCTGGGCGCAGGCGGTTATTCCAGGCGGCAACCCAGGGGTCGCTATCAGTTTGGCCCGGTACAGAGTTATAGGCAGTTGCATCAACGATCATGGTTTTCTTAATTGCCGCGGAAGCGTTGACGCTTACACCAATTGCAAGAAGAGCGGCGAGGAAAAAAGCTGTATTACGCAGAGTCTGTTTCATGATGTCCCATTACCTCCAGGAATCAAATGGTCACAAGCCAAAAGCTGCTTGTGAAATTTCCAAGTGTTTTTGGAAATCGTTGATCAATATTTAATCAACGCTGGCTATATTACCGGTGATTTAGGCGGTATCAACTTTTTTATTATTTGATGACAGAATCTTGTGGGGAATGGTGACGGAACATATAGGCTTGAAACTTTATTCTTCAAATTATTTTTTAAAAAAGAAAAAATACTTATTTTTACCCTTTTTCTTTGTGAAAATGTATTTAAATGTCTTTCAAAAAGGAAATTTGCCCAACAGCCAAATCCTTGCTGACAGCGATGTCATTCTAATGATTACCTAGCGTGGCAGAGGATCTGCTTTCTAATTAGTGGCATAAAAGTAAAATATTTCCCTGTAACTATTTGTGACCAGTTCTTCAAAACCTTCAAATTCGAGCCAGAATAGCTTTTAGAGCGAGGGGACTGGTCCGTCAAATAGTTCAAGCAGAAAAAAGCGGGGCTTTTTCAAAAGCCTAAAGGTGGGTTTCAGGGTTTTGCTCTATGGGTTCTACCTGTTGACGCAATGTGGTCAGGTAGTCACTGTCCTCCTTCAGGTCTGGCAGTTTGTGTCGGAGGTCAAGCTGCACAGCCAATTCCAGCCATGCAATGGCCTCTTCCAGGTTTCCCTGCCATTCGCACACTTGCCCGATATTGAAATAGGTAATGGCCAGATTATGCCACTCCTTCTGATCCGATAAGCCGTCTATAGCACTCTTATAAAGGAGGTAAGCTGTGTTCAGCAGGTGGGCACGTTGGGTCACCGTTGGCTCACTGGCTGCCTGTCGGTGGTAGGTGTGCGCCATGGCCGAGCGTACCCTGGCGGCGGAGTGTGGCAGTTCAGCACCGGAGTCCAGGTAATTCAGCACGGATTGAAATTGGGTGCGCGCCAGGGGGTAGAGGTCGGGGCGGGATTTAGCGCCCAGAGCATTTAGGACAATGCCATAGCGGTAACGCAGGGCCTGCTGTTGTGCTGGGTATAAGGTGAGTGCAGAGATGGCTTTCTCATATAGAGGCAGGGCTGCGTCAAACTCCCCCCTGCGTGCTAGTGTTTCGGCTTTACCGACCCAGGCAACGGCGCCCTGGGCAGTAATATCGTGAGAGTTGGGACTCTCAAGTTGTGAATTTTGTGTCATGGAAATGGCGGGCAGCAATATCGCCAGGGTGAGCAGAGCGCAACACAGAATCTGTAAGCTGAAGAAACTTTTGTGCATAAGGAATCCCGAGAATTGGCCCGGTCGACGGTAACAAGGCCCGCTTTAGCGGGCCCCTTACGTCAGTAAATCCCTAGTTGTTGAGTTGTGCCAGCAATCCCTGCATAGGGTGGCGCAGGTTAACACCTGCAAAGCGGTTGGCCTGGCAACGGCAAGAGTAGCCGGTGGCAAGCTGGTTGCCCTTGCCGCCGCTCAGTTTGGGGGCCCATGATTGCTGGAAGATCACTTGGGAGGTTTCTTTGTGTGTAGCCTCATGGCCGTAGGTACCAGCCATACCGCAGCAGCCGAGGCTCTCGGTTTGCAGTTCCAGGCCGAGGGCGGAAAATATCTTTTGCCAGTCTTTGAGTGAGGCAGTGGCGTTGGTTTGCTCACTACAGTGGGGTAATAGCTGAAAGCTGCCAGGGCGTACCCGTTTGCTTTGTTTTTGCAGGTGGTCCTGTTGCTCCGCCAGCCACTCCTGTAATAGGTGGACTTTTGGCGCCTGATCACCCAGGAGTTTCTTGTATTCGGAGCGGTAGGTCAGGGTCATGGAGGGGTCTATACCTACCAGCGGTATGCCGCTGTCTGCCAAGCTGTTGAGCATCTCGCTATTGCCCTCGGCAACCCGCTGGAATTGGCGCAGGAATCCATGCACATGCAGGGGTTTGCCGTTGGCGCGATAGGGGGCAAGAATGGGTACAAAATCCAACTGCTTGAGCAGTCGCAGAATATCCGTTACTACCTCTGCATCAAAATAGCTGGTGAAGGCATCTTGCACGATGATGACCGCACGGCTGCGCTGGGATGGCCCCAGGGTTTCCAGGCAGGCTTTACTGGCAGTGGGTACGCCGAGTTCGCGAACACTAGTCTGCAGGGTTTTCTGCGAGAGCAGTGGGCTATCCACCATGCCGAAAATACGCTCCATCAGAAAAGACACCGGCTTCAGTTTCAGGGGCCAATTGTAAAGCTGTGGCAGTTTTGCCATGTGCGGCATCAGGAATTCCAGTCCTCCCACTGCGTAATCTTTCAGCGGACGAAGGTAGCGACTGTAGTAGAGTTCGAGAAATTTGCTGCGGAATTCCGGTACATCCACCTTGATCGGGCATTGCCCCACACAGGACTTACACGCCAGGCAGCCCTGCATGGCCTCGTTCACTTCGTGGTTAAAGTCGTACTCGCCGCGTGTTTTAGCCAAGGTGTTTATGAGGCGTTTTGGCAGTCCGACAAAAAAGGAGCGCTCGCGGAATTTGCGTGCACTGGCCACCGCATCCACATTTTGTTTGCTCAACAGGCGCAGCCACTCGCGCATCAATGAAGCTCGCCCCTTGGGAGAATGAATCCGGTTGCGCGTGGCCTTGTAGGAAGGGCACATGGCATCGTCGGGGTTCCAGTTAAAGCAGGCACCATTGCCGTTGCAATGTACCCCTTCCTCGTAACCCTCCCACACCTGCGCAGGAATTTGCCGGTCGTGTTCGCCGCGAGTATTCACCGCGTCAATTTTCAGTAGACTGGCGTTATCGTTTGGTGTGGCAATTTTGCCGGGGTTTAGTTGGTTGCGCGGATCGAAAGCGGTTTTGATTCTTTGTAGTTCGGGATACAGATCCCCAAAAAATTCCGGGGCATATTCGGAGCGAACACCTTTGCCGTGTTCACCCCACAACAACCCTTTATATTTTTGTGTGAGGGCCACTACCTGGTCCGTGATCAGACGAATTTGCGCAGCTTGTAGTGGATCTTTCATATCGATTGCTGGACGCACATGTAAAACACCGGCATCCACATGACCGAACATGCCATAGTCGAGGTTGGCTTCATCTAATAGAGTGCGAAATTCAGCAATAAAGTCCGCCAGGTTTTCCGGTGGAACCGCAGTATCCTCTACAAATGGAATTGGGCGCCTTTCCCCCTGGACATTTCCCAGCAGGCCCACGGCCCGTTTACGCATGGCCCAGATACGATTGACCTCGGCATGGCCGCGGGCAATAGAATAATCAAAACTTTTTCCTGGTTGGCCGATTCTCTCTTTGATGTGCGCAGTAAATGTTTCCAGCGCGCGCTCCAGCTCTTCCTCTGTGTCTGCAGTGTACTCCACTAGGTTGATGCCTTTGACTGGGCGATCCTCAGGAGGAAAAAACTCGCTGACGCTGTGCCAGACGATATCCTCCATGGCCAGTTGCAAAACCTTACTGTCAACCGTTTCGATGGACATAGGGCCTGCGCGCATTAGATCCTTGGCATCGCGCAGTGCTTCCTGAAAGTGGTCGTACTTCAAATTGATCAACGCCACACACTTGGGAATCGGCAGCAGATTGAGCTTGGCCTCAGCAATAAAGCCGAGCGTACCCTCGGAGCCGCACAAAACGCTGTTGAGGTTAAAACGCTCGCACTCGTGGATATGGGCCAGATCGTAGCCGGTAAGGCAGCGATTGAGCTTGGGAAATTTCTGTTCGATTAATTCGGCTTTTTCCCTGGCAATTTCGTCACAGATCTTGTGCACTTCGGCGGAGCGGCTGTCTCCCCTGCGTATTTCCTGCAGTTGTACCTCTTCTAATGGAGTGGAATGCCACAGCTCCCCTCCCATCAGCACTGTATGTAATTCGAGCACATGGTCGCGGGTTTTGCCGTAGACGCAGGAGCCCTGGCCCGATGCATCGGTATTGATCATGCCGCCGATGGTGGCTCGGTTACTGGTGGAAAGCTCCGGTGCAAAAAACAGGCCGTGGGGTTTGAGTGCGGCATTCAGCTGGTCCTTGACTACACCCGCCTGTACGTGCACCCAGCGCTCCTTCACATTGATCTCGAGGATCTGGTTCATATGGCGGGAGATATCCACTACTAGCCCATCTGTGAGGGACTGGCCGTTGGTGCCGGTGCCGCCGCCCCTGGGGGAGAGCACTACAGAGTGAAACTCCTCCTGGTCCGCCAGAGCGGCCAATAGCTGTAGATCACGATTATCGCGGGGATACACCACTGCCTGGGGCAACACCTGGTAAATGGAGTTGTCGGTTGCCAGAACTGTGCGGCTGGCGTAACTGGGAGTGGTGTCGCCGCGGAAACCCGCGTTTGTCAGTTCCTGCAAAAACTGCAAATAGAGCGCCTGAACCTCGTCGACTTCGCGCAATGCTGGAATCATGAGCTAATCCGTACTTTTGGGGAGGTGGAGACCGCAAAATAGACCGGAGGAAGAGGCGAAGTAAAGAGTCGCAGCCCTGCCGCTCGGTAAGAATGCGGCCCTGCATTGTAGCTGGGGTGTGGGCGGGCGCAAGCGGCGAATGTCCTAAGCAATGGTATCAAAAAGTTATACAAGATGATTTCTTGTATAACTAATCCTGGCAAGCTATAAAAAAAGAGACGAAATTTTTCTGCGCGCCATAACTATGCATATAGAGCTGTTACCTCAGAAGATCCCGGTGGGAATTAGCCGCTGCGCGGTGGGAGACCCAGTGCGTTATAACGGCAGCCACAAGCACAGTAAAGTCTGTACCCAGCTGCTGGGGAATTGCTTTGATCTGCATTCATATTGCCCCGAAGTGGCAATCGGTATGGGAGTACCACGACCACCTATCCACTTAATAGTGAGTGATCGCTTGCGTGCAGTAGGGCGGGAAGACCCCGCTATGGATGTTACTGAGGCACTGGTGGGGTATGCAGATCAGGTGGCACCAGAAGTGGCAAATCTGCGAGGCTTTATCCTGATGCAGAAGTCACCAAGTTGTGGTGTGCGGACCACGCCCCATTACAAAGTGGATGGAACTGGGGTGCTTGCTCATGGCTCTGGTCTATTCACTGCGCGCTTGCGTCACCACTTTCCGCATATGCCCGTGGAAGAGGTTGGGCGCCTCAATGCTAGTGATATTCGTGAGAATTTTCTCACCCGTGTTTTTGCCTATGATGCCTGGCATCGATATGTAGCCCCCGACCCCAGGCCGGCGCGAATAATCGAGTTTTATACCGCCTACAAATACTTGTTGTTGGCTCACAGCCAGCCCCAGACTCGTGCACTCGGCCAGTTTGTCTCCAATACACGCACGCTTGAGCCGCAGATATTTGCCGATGAGGTGCGCGGCAAAATTATGGAAATCCTTACCAATCAAGCTAGTCGTAAGGACCGCACCAATGCCCTAATGCACAGCCAGGGACACTTGAAGGGCTATTTAAGTAAGGAAGAGCGCAGCGAGTTGGCACAGCTTATTGATGAATATCGCCAAGGGCGCAAACCTCTGTCCGCTGTGCTCACCATGCTGCGTCACTATTTACCGCGTAGCCCCCATCACTTTATCCACAGCCAGGTTCTGCTTGCCGCAGAGCCAGCTGAACTTGGCTTATGTGAATTTCGCTGATCGCCGCCATGGTTGATGAAGAAGTTTCCGAAGTAGCCCACTTGCCTATTCGAGAAGTGGCGCGCCGCACCGGTGTTCGAGCGGTGACATTACGAGCTTGGGAGCGTCGCTACGGACTGCTCTCTCCTGCTCGCACCAGCAAAGGTCATCGGCTCTACAGTGAGGTAGAGGTACGCCGTATTGAGAAGGTTCTGACATATCTCGCTCGCGGTGTGGCTATAGGACAGGTACGCGAGCTGGTTGAACGCGGCCAAGGAAATAGGTTGTGCGCAGAAATAAATGAGGAAAATGGAAGTAGTTGGTGGGCAATGCTTGATGAAACCTGCAGTCTCCTGGAAGACTTTGCTGAGCCCCAGCTACGCATGCGACTGGATCAGTGGATCGCGGCCTTTCCATCGCCGCTACTGATCGAGTACTGGTTAAAACCTCTACAAGAAAAGTTGGGAAGGGCATCTCTGTCAGAAAGTGGAGTTGCTTTACAATTTTTTTGGCAATTATTAAATGAACAGTTGCTGTTAGCCAATGGTATCGCCCGTAGAAACCTACGCAAAAATAAAAAAACATTCTCACATAAGCTGTGCCTGCTTGGGCTTTCCGGTGGGGAACAGCAGGTCTTTGTACAAATGTTCAGTGCTGTGCTTCTGGCTAAGGGTATTGATACTGTCGTCTTTAGCGGCCAGGCTGGCTCGGTCGGACTGGAAGACCTTGTAACAGAGCTAGAGATTGATGGTGTTCTCTTCTATAGCCACAGAGCTTTGTCCAAGCACTTTATTCACCATGATTTAACGAAATTGGCCTCGGGTCTTAAGACACGACTTTGGCTCACGGGAGATTTTGTTGATATACAATATGCAGAACTGGCGGGATTGCGAAAGCTGGTTGCTGTTTCAGTGCTATCAGGAACCACCGAAAAAGCAATTGCGCAACTGCAGGGGCAGCTGGGATGATCAGCCGACAGTTTCCTTTTGAGCGAGGTTTAATGTGGTTTCGTAGTGATCTACGTATATATGATAATTCTGCATTATATCGCGCCAGCACTCATTGCAAAGAAATAGCCTCTATTTTTATTGCCTGTCCTGATAGCTGGAAATTGCACAATGAAGGAGATGTACTGGTTGCTTTTCGCATGGCCTGTCTTCATGAATTACAAGCCCAGTTGCAAGTCCGAAATATTCCATTGTACTTCCTTGAAGTCTCGACATTTTCTCAGGTTCCTCAAGTGCTGCAGGAAATAACCCAACGCCTGAAAATAGATGCCCTTTTTGCCAATGCCGAATATCCACTAAATGAGCAGCGCCGGGATAATGCAGTACGGGATGTACTGACAAAATCTGGGGTCGAGGTTGAATACTTCAGCGATCGTACACTGTTACCTCCTGGCTCTGTGAGAACAGGTAGTGGTGATCCTTATAAGGTTTTTACTCCTTTTAAACGTGCCTTGATCCAACTTTGTGCAGAAAGTGAAACCAAGTCTTTACCGGCTCCGCGAAAAATAGCCCCTCCAGACAAAGGAGCGTACTGGCCAAAATGGCTGGCATTGAGTGAAGGTAAGAAACTGAAGCAGAAAATGCCCGGTGAGTTGTCGCAGTATACAATTAATACTGTTGAAACAGGGGTTGTAAAGGGGTGGAAGGCCGGAGAAAAAGCTGCACAGAAGCGCCTGAAGGTATTTAGTGGCTTAGTCAGTAAATACCAATCTGAAAGGGATTTTCCTTCCCTGGATAGTACCTCGCGCCTATCACCCTATTTAAACTGTGGAGCAATTTCTATTCGTCAGTGCGTAAATATGGCCCTGAATTTAAATCAGGGCCTCTGGCAAGGCGGTAACAATGGTATCGCATGCTGGATAAGTGAATTAATCTGGAGGGAATTTTACACTCATCTGCTAGTAGATTTTCCTCGGCTGAGTAAAGGTGAGCCATTTAAGGAGATAACCGATCAAATTCCCTGGTCATATAATGAAGACAGGTTTGCGTGCTGGAGTCGCGGTGAAACTGGAGTTCCTATTGTCGATGCCGCCATGCGCCAGTTAAACGAAACCGCGTGGATGCACAATCGCTTACGTATGATAGTTGCCTCATTTTTGACTAAAAACATGCTGATTGATTGGCGCTGGGGGGAGCGTTATTTTATGCAGCATTTACTTGATGCAGACTTTGCTTCCAACAATGGCGGTTGGCAATGGACGGCTTCCACGGGAACTGATGCAGCTCCCTATTTTCGTGTGTTCAACCCTTACAGTCAATCACAAAAGTTCGACCCAGATGGAACATTCATACGGAAGTATATTCCAGAACTTTCGAGTCTCAATAATAAAGAGATCCATAATCCCCCTCCAACGGAAGGGTATCCAAAGGTTATTTGCGATGTGAGTGCAGGTCGACAGCGAGCGATTGAGGTTTTTGCTAACCTTAAATAAAGGCCGATAATTTCTAATGGGGGTATAGTGTATCTTCGTGAAAGAAAGGCATCTAGAAAGTTTCATCCTCACTGTGAGCAGAAATAGATAACACATTGTTAATATCAATATTCACTTGAAGTACGATTGGTCTACAGCAGATCTGACAATCTTCGATGTAGCGCTGTGATGCAACTGAAGCATCGATCAATATTGTGATCGACTCACCGCAGTAAGGGCATTGAATACTTCTTTCTATTAAGATGTTTTGCATGAGTTTTCTATCAGCAGATGTAATTCTTAATGTTTGGTTATGATTTGTATTTTGTGTAATCTTTCTTTGGGTGGCAAGTGAAATATATGTGCCAACCTGTGCAATTAAATGAATATTGTTTGTTCTTTTCTATTTTCCGTGGATTCAAGCGTGAAGAATCTATTAGGCTGGTGATTGCTAGGCTGCTGACTTGTAAGTTTAAACTCTCTTGGATTTTCTTGAGGTGCTAATATGTAATGTGGAACTCAGGAGTGTTGAGTAAATGCAAAAAAACATTCAATTTACTAATGTTTTTTCGTGGATTGTTTAGGCGTTTTGTAAGCTTAATTATAGAGGTGCCAGGTTGTGGGGCCGGTCGATAGTAGTTAAACTGCCTGCTGAATTTTGTAAGTTTAAGATGGATAATGGAAGGTTTTGCTGAGTTAGGGGTTTTCGGTCTCTTTTTTTCTGCATTTTTGGCTGCAACGATCTTACCCTTAAGTTCGGAAGTTGTGCTGACTATCCTGCTGCTTAACGGTTTGTCTGCTCCTACATTAATCATAGTTGCCACTGCTGGGAATGTACTAGGCTCTTTGACCAACTATGCGCTTGGATATTGGGCTAGTTTAGGTGTGGTTAAAAGATGGTTTAAAATTTCAGAGGATGAATTCCTGCAAGCTGAGCAACGTTTCAAGAAATATGGAATGTTATCGCTATGTTTTGCATGGGTTCCGATAATCGGTGATCCATTAACCATTATGGCTGGCATCCTAAGGGTTCCCTTATTATGGTTTTTTCTCTTGGTGACTTTAGGGAAGCTTCTACGCTACATTTTTATTAGTTATATTGTTCTTAATGTTGCGTAATTTTTAGAGCCTTATTCGTATCCTTTTGCTTTTAATAGTTGAAGTCCACACAAATTAAATATGATTTTATGTATAGGTTATTAGGTAATACTATATTGCCTCAGATATTGCTGCTTTTGCCAGAATTCGGTTGGAGTTTAGCGTTGGAAGTGATGAGTTGTTATCGCTTATGACCAAAGGGATTTCTGTGCAGCCAAGAATAACTGAATCACATCCAGAGTCTCTGAATTTATTGATTGTGTTTTGAAAGTAGCGGACAGTCCCTGGTTTGACTATGCCGTAAACCAGCTCACTCATAATCAGGTGGCCAATTCTTTTTGTGGTTTCCTGTGTCGGTCTTTGCCAGCTTAGTTTCGCTCTTTCTATCTTGGCGGGATATACGTCGCTCTCTGTCAGCCAT
The DNA here is from genome assembly GCF_007183175.1 of Microbulbifer sp. GL-2. Classification (NCBI taxonomy): domain Bacteria; kingdom Pseudomonadati; phylum Pseudomonadota; class Gammaproteobacteria; order Cellvibrionales; family Microbulbiferaceae; genus Microbulbifer; species Microbulbifer sp. GL-2. The sequence continues at coordinate 718,358 of NZ_AP019807.1, read as the reverse complement.
TGGGTGCCCAGAATTCCTAGCTTTTTGAAGCCGCATGCTTTTGCCTCACGGATTACACAATCAGCAATATGTAACCACGGGAGTGGGGATCTTTGCGCTACATAGTCGAAGGCTTGGTGGATGGTATTGTCGGGGCATATTATAAAATCTGCCCCTTGTGCTTTTAGCTTATCCACAGATGAGAGCATCAGGTTACCTATGCCGTGAAGATCATTCGTTTTCAGGTATTTTACATATTGAGCTAGTGAATGAGTGTGCATAGATATCTCTGGGTGTGCATGCTCACCGAGGTACCTGCTACTCTCGGTGCAGATAGTTTTGTAGCAGAGTGCGGCCCCCTCAGCTGAGCATCCGACAATGCCGATATGTTTTATCTGATCGTAATCTATCATGGTGGTAACTTCCGGATACTATGATTTTTTTTGCGAAATTTATTTTTCTGTCAATTTTTTCATTTGATCAGACTCCCTTGGTCTGCTTGGGATTTTTTGCAAATTTTGTAGCTCTTGCAATTAAAACTACTAAGCGGTATCAAATGCAATTTCTTTTGCAATTTCTACATCTGGTATGTCTCCGGCGCCTGATCAATTGTATTTGGTAGTAAGCGAAGGTTCCAGTAGAGGAAAATGTACAGCAACCGGCTTATATATGTGGGGATCTATGGCTTTTTCTGTCATGAATTTTATCGATGGTCCAGAACTTAGCAGTACTACGGAAAAATTTTTAATAGATACTGTTTGAAAGAGAGGGATTGTCAAACAAATAACGTCTTGTTAAACGATCAATACTGCCATCACCATTATTCCTTAGGTCAACGATAATGGCAGCAGTGACTAGGATCAGGGCCATTGCTACTTCGATGTGCTTTCGCAATGTCTCACTGACATGATCGAAGCCCCAAAAATCTGTATAAGTAATATTAACTTCCGAGACTTCAATCTGAGAAAATCCAGAATTTTTTCTGTTCAGTTTGGTGAGCCAGTACTCATACCTGGGCTCGTCCTGGGATCTATTCGGATTGTGCCAGCCTACAATAAAATTCTTGCCATGCTGCTTTAGTACTTTTGGTAATAGCCTTGCAACCACTTTAGGGGTGTCAGCTTTTTTCATCACTTGGGACAGGGTGGCCTTGTGTAAACTTTAACGAATTGCAGAGACATCTTTATAGAGTACATATCGATCAGATATTCCCTTATCAAGTGCACTGGCCAGTTTATCTTTTGTTTTGTTGAAAGGGGTATGGAGAAGCCAAGAGTGGGTTCAAGTAATAGTTGTTAATTGTCAAAAGAGTATTAAGCACAAAGATTACGATCTCTATGCATGGAATTTAGTTGCAAGAAGAAAGGTTAAGGAGAAATTATTTTCTATACGGTAGTGTCAGTTTCTATTAGTGCCAATATCGATACTGCCGGCTAATTTTAGGGTAACTTTTAGAGGCTATGGAGTTGCCTAAAAAATCTGCCCAGATAGTCATATGTCAAGTTATGTCGGTATGTTAATGCTTGTTTTACATTATGGAACACCTTTTTTGAAGCATTTCTCTGCAATTGGCCGGAGATCGCTACAAGGCAAATTTTCACAGAATTTTCTGCGGTATTGCCCCTGTAAACTCCTGTGTAATGCGAAATCTGTGGTGATTTAGAGCCATCAATTACTCTAATGGTTGTTACCTTAGCGGGCATAAATGGCAGATAAATAGTGAAAAACGTGACAGATTTTACTCCCCGATTCAGCCTTCAAAGCGAGGCCCTGAACAGCGAGGATTCTAATGTTTGGGCTGTCAGTGAACGTGCCCATGGCCTGGCAGACAAAGGGGAGGATGTCATATTTCTCTGTGTAGGGGATCCAAATTTTGATACCCCAGAGCCGATACTGGACTTTGCCCGTGCCCGCCTTGGTGTGGGACGTACCCATTATTCCCCCGCTGCCGGCGAACCTATGCTGCGCCGCGCCATCGCTGATATCGAGAGTAAGGTATCGCCGCACCCCTGTAACCCCGATGATGTAGTGGTCTTTCCCGGTGGAACCAACGCTATTTTTGCGGTTCTCTCCTGTTTGCTGAATCCCGGTGAGGAGATTGTGATTCCCGAGCCGATGTATATCGGTTATGTGCCTATCTGTGACAGCCTCAGACTTTCCGTGAAGCGGGTCGCCTGTACGGCAGAGAAGGACTTTGCTTTCGATGTGGAGACGATCAAGGCGGCGATCGGTAATGAAACCCGGGTGGTGATGATTAACACTCCGGTAAATCCCACCGGTGCCATGGCAACCCCGGAGCAGCTGCGAGAACTGGCGGCGTACTGCCGAGAACGCAATGTCTGGCTGGTATGTGATGAGATGTACTCCATGATCACTTTCGCGCGCCGACATACTTCCCTGCGCACGGCAGCTGAGGAGTTGGACAATATTGTGGTGATTGACGGGCTGTCCAAGTCCCATGCTATGAGTGGCTGGAGGCTTGGTTGGGCCGTTGCTCGTGGCTCACTGGTGGATAGGCTGGTGGAGTTTGCGGGTGCTACGATCTTTGGTTGTCCCCAGTTTATCCAGGAGGCCGCGGCTTTCGCCCTGGAATTTGACTCCTATTTTGTCAAGCAGATGCGCGATGCCTACGAACGTCGCCGCGACCTGATAGTTGAGCGTATTGGTAAAATTCCGGGGCTTGGTTGCTATAGTCCTGAGGCAGGTATGTTCGTTATGGTGGATGTGTCCGAGGTGGCGACCTCTGGACAGGAGTTTGCCGAAGCCCTGCTGGATGCCGAGCGGGTGTCAGTACTGCCCGGCGCACCCTTTGGTAAGAGTGCGGTGAACCATGTTCGCCTCACTCTCGCCGCTGATGAGGCTGAACTGTCTCGAGCGCTAGATCGTATCGAGCAGTTTGTCACCAGTGGAAATCGCCAGGCCAGCTGAGCCGAAAGCTGGCAGATATCGCCTCAGGCATAGGTTTTGAGGCGGTAACTTTTGCCGCTATGGAGGCTGTAATGTTTCAGCCTCCAGCGAATACCGCTATCCTTGCCCCCTTTCAGATTCAAAAGAAATCAGTTCCGTGAAAATTGACCGGCATAATTTGCGTATTTTGCAGGCCCTGCAAACTAACGCCCGTATTAGCAACCTGAATTTGAGTGAACAGATTGGCCTTTCGGAGAGTGCCTGTCTGGCTCGGGTGAAGCGCCTGACCAGTGAGCGCTATATCCGGGAATTCCTTGCCGAGATCAACCTGGATAAGGTGCGTCATGCAGAATTTTATGTAAACGTGGCTCTAAAGCGTCAGGATGCGCGCACCAGTGAAAATTTCCGGCGCATAATTAATGACATTCCGCAAATCGTCTCCTGTGTGAAGATGTCTGGTGAGTTTGACTATATGTTGCGTTTTGTCTGCCCTGATGCAGCGGATTTCAACCGGGTTTCCGAACAGTTGCTGGCTAACGAAGATGCAGCTATTTCCCGTATGACTTCACATTTAGTGATTGAAAAAACCAAACCCTTCACTGGCTATCCACTGGAGTTACTGTTTCAGGACTGAGGCTTTGCTGAAAGCGGTAGGGCTGTGTTGCTCCGCCGCTGACAGCTATCGGTTATAGCAGCAGCGACAAAATCCGCTCCAGGCACCAATAGCAGGCGATTCCCCCGATCGAATAAGCCAGAGGTGCCTTTATCCAGGCGGTTACATGCCCTTCCTCCCAATCATTTACAGCCCGTTGGTGCTTTGAAAAGCGCCACTGCTGTACCACCCTTAATGTACGGCTCAGCCCCACTAAGAGGGCGGTGGTGACGGCAATAAACACTAGCTGCCCGGCCTCCACTCCGAGATTGAAAGTGAGTAGGGCCAGCGGGATAGAGGTTTGTGGCAAGCCAATATCTGCCAGGGCGCCAGCAAAACCCAGGCCGTGTAGCAGACCGAAGATGAGGGCCATCAGCCAGGGCAAGCGGGTTGCCAAACTGCTGCGGCCGCGTTGCTTGGCCAATGTTTCACTGGCGACAAAGACAATACTGAGAGCAATAAGCACTTCTACCGGAGCCTGTGGCAAGGATAGATGGCCAAGCGTGGCGGCACCGAGGGTGATACTGTGTGCCAGGGTGAAGCCGGTAACGGCCAGCAGGAGCTGTTGCCAGCCACTGCATAGCAGCATCAGGGCCAGGACAAATAGCAGGTGATCAAGTCCCAGCAGGATATGCTCCAGGCCGAGGTTGAAATAGGTAATGGAAATTTTCCCGTGGTGCTCTTTGTTACTGACAACAAAGTGCGGCCGGTCGGGCATTAGCCGTTGTACCAGTTCATGCCCTTCGAGCCAGGCAATGCGCACCAGCACATCGGTGAGGGTATGCTCCAGACCATCAATTGAGATTGGTAGCTGAGATAACACCCCAGGATGTTGGATCTGCCAGCGCTCAGTGTAAAAGCCGTTTTGGAATCTGCCACTTGGTGGGTTCAGAGTCGTAGCCCCCTGACCAAATCGCACATTCAGCGACAGGCGTAATTGCCCTCGCGCAGGTACCCGCCAAATAACATCGAACCGTTGTGTGTCCAACTGTTCGATTTGCAGATATGCGGGACGAACTTCATGGGCGGCGGTTGAAGGTGGGAAAGGCAGCATACACAGTGCCAGAAGGAATATCGCTGTCCAGCTGCTGGAAGGCTTCTTCACTTGAGTGCCACCGTATCACTGTTTCCGGAGAGAGGTTCAATACGCACTGTGTAATTTTCACGGTATTGCTGATACTGCTGCTCCAGTACTGTTTTCCGTTCGTGCAACCGCCAGTCGCGCAGTATCTCTGCACGTATTTCATAGAGCAGGGCTGCCCTAGGGGGCTGAGACTCTTTAAGAAAAACCAGATGCCATCCATAGGCGGATTCAAATGGTCCAGACCATTTTCCAAGTGACGCTTTGGCAAGCTGAGCGGAAAAGCCGGGGCCGAATAGCTGATCTATGCGTACATCGCTCTCATCACTTATCCGCTCGGGCAGCAGAGTACTGTCTGCGGAAGCTGCGTAATCTACACCCTGATTGAGCCAGCTCAGGGACTTTTTGATATCTTCGGTGTTACTACTGGCTGGGAAGTAAAGTTGCCTGAAGCTGAATTGGGCCGGGTGTTGGTAGCGGTGTGTGTTTTGGTCCAGATACAGTTGAAGTGTGTTGTCTGATGGTGTGAGAGTGTTGTTGAGATCCCTGGCAACAAATTCCATTTTCATACGCAGGCGCCGTCGGATCACCGTATCGTTGTGATCCAGGCCGAGGTTCAGTGCCTCGCGATACAGTATTTCTTCACGAACATAGTTTTCCACGAGCTGCTGCACTTCATCAGGGGAGGGAGTGCGTTGCCAGCGGCGGGCAAAGACTGCGGAGAGATGCTCAATATGGCCTTCAGTTATGACAATTTTGTTGCGGTCACTGGGCTGTTCTTGTACAAGCGTATCAAGGATAAACAGCAGGCCGCCGATGATTAGCATATGAATTAGTGGCTCTTTGATTAGTGCTCTCATGCATCGGCCCTGTTTTGGGTAAGTCGTGAGAGTTAGGGGTGGCGACCTGTAAGTATGGAGGGCGCCAACCGTTTTGCCAGGAAGTAAGGCATCCTGTTACCGGCCAATTTACACAGGGTTGGTGACCTGATAGGAAGAGTGGCGGCTTTAACCTCATATATACTTTAGTCAGGCTTTTGGGAACGGCAGCGGCTTTGCGGCAATCATTTCCCGAGATATTTGATCACCGCTGGTGGAGAGGACTTGCAGTTGAAATATTTGGGACGGGTCTACTTGACTCTTAATTTGTTGATTTTTGCGTCCATAGGTTTGGGCGCTTTAGTTAACCCGGAAGCCTTTGTTGCGGCAATCGGCATGTCATTTGTTTCTCCTGCTGCGGTGCCAGAATTTCTCGCTACTTACGGCGGCTTCATGCTGGCAATTGCTGTGATTCTTTTAATAGCCCTGGCCATGCGTCCGCACCGCAGAGCAGCTTATGCGGCCTTGTCCCTCTCTTATATTGGATTTGCTCTCGGCAGGCTCTTTGGCATGTTGACGACTGGTAGCTTTGATGAGCGCAACCTGCTGTTTTTGGCCCTGGAAGTGGTGATGGTCGCCTGGGGGCTTTTCTGTTACCGCGAGTCGCGTTGGTTGCCATTGCAGCACGGGCATTAAGCGGAGATTTTTCGGGTCCGGCTAAGCTAATCGAATTTCGATTTATGACTTATTCTTTTTCCATCTAACAATTTCTCTGTGGAATAAATCCGGACTAAAAGCCAGGCCGAGGTTCTATTAGCCAAAGCCTGTTGTGGCTCTCTCATCACTTTAAATAAGTATGGGAAGTGGTTTATGCACTGCTACCCTACAGGTGGGTGAAATGTCACAGTTCCAAAGTCTGGTGGAAGCCCTGGTTATCCTGGTGGCCCTCTGTGCCACGGCGATCTTTTTACGTAAGCATCGAGTTATTCTCACCGAAGAGCAGGGTGTATTTGGCCGCCTGACCACAGATTTTGCCTTGCCTGCGGTAATCCTGCTCAGCTTGAGTAAGGTCCCCTTTTCCTCTCAGGCGCTGATTCCAGCTGTGATTTTATTTGCTGTTAGTATCGGCATCATGGTGCCTGCATGGCTAATTGGTAAGGCGATGGGGCTTAACCGCAAGACGCTGGGCTCTATTGTCCTGGTAGCTGGGTTTGGCGGCTCGTCGACCTTGGGCCTGTCATTGATTCGGCGGGTTTTCCACAATAATCCGTTAGTCATGCGTGATAGCGTGCTGATTGGCGAGTATGGCGCGCTGTTATCAGTTTTTACCTTTGGAGTTGCTGTGGCGATTTACTTTGGTAGGGATGAGAACCGCAGGGAAACTCTGTGGGAGGCCTGCAGCCCTTTTTTTACCTCACCGATTTTTATTGCCATGGTCCTGGGGACGGCTATTTCATTTATCGGCTTGCCACAGGGTAATGTTGTTATCCAGTTGTTTGAGGATGTTTTACGGGTGTCGGGACAGTCTTTAATTGTACTGGTGGCATTTAGTATCGGGCTGGCACTGCGTCCAATTGCTGTGCGTGAACTGGCCGGGCTGATCGTCGTTGCCGTGTTGCTGAAGCTGCTGGCGGAGCCCTTGCTGGCCTGGGCTCTGGCAATGTCCTTTGAACTGCCACACCTTGAGCGGGAATTGCTGGTTTTGCAGGCCGCTATGCCTTCTGGGGCGATTGCCGCAGTCCTGGCTAAGCGTTATGGATGTGATGGTGCCGTTGCCTCTGCTATGGTGGTCGCGACAGCTTTTATCAGCCTGATATCATTGCCGCTGACGCTATACCTGGGTGGCTGAATATTATGGGCTAGGATCTGCAGCAGCTGATTGCCGACTACAGATCCGCTGGAACGATATCTAGGCAGTGATTTTGTCCCCCTCTCCTCCACCTGTGTTCTGGATAACTCCGGCAGTTTGTGGCAATTTTTCGCCGTGCAACTCCCCGTCCACCGCCTGACGAAATACTGTCTTGTAGTCTTTGAATTCTGTTCCCATCAGCCGATCCCACCAGGTGAAGTAAAACCCGTAATTTCCCTGGAAGCGCTGGTGGTGCAGGTCATGGTGGGTGGTGGTGGTCATATTGTCCAGAGGGCCATCTACCCAACTGCGTGGGTGGAATTCTCGTCCAGTATGCAACATGGAGTTGCGGAAAATCATAACGAACAGGAAGCTGAGCCAGATTGTTGGATGCAAGGGGATTGTCAGTGCAATCAGGGGCGAAAAAAGCCCATTAACAAAAATTTCCCCGATAGAAAAACTGTAGGCAGTCCACGGTGTAGGCGTAAGTGACTTATGGTGCAGGCGATGGAAGTGCTTAAACACTTTTGGGTGATGCATGGCCCTGTGGGTCCAGTAGAAATAGGCGTCGTGTAGGAGTATTACTATGGGCAGGCTGATGAGACTCCACCATATGGGATAGTCGCTCCATTGCCAGTAAAGCTTGGCAATACCCATATCCTGTAACAGGTTAATCGTGATACCGAATAGAGTGAAAATACAGACTGTCAGAAAGGAGTAGCTGACTTCGCGGCGAATATCCTCCCAGCTTGCACGGCGCTTTTGAATTCGGCGCCGGTTCATCCAGGCGCGAAATAGCCAACCCGCACAGATGCTCATTACCGAAGCCGCCAGAACATAGCGAAACAAGGTCAATTTAAAGTGGATGGCCCCGTAGTTAGCCACATCCGATAGAAAGTCCATAGGCTCACCATCAATACTGTATTGGGAATCAAGTCGTTGCTTTCCCTGAGGATACGGAGGCAACGTATGCGGTGGAGTTTCCAGTCTGGGGAGATTTCTTCCGAGGGGCTTACGGAAAATGAAAAAATACTGACGGATTCTGAATAGTGGTTCAATTAGGCGGGCAGCTTCTCACGACGGTACTCGGTGGGAGTCAAGTTGTGGCGGCGTTTGAAGGCGGCATTAAATGGGCTTAATGAGCGGTAACCGATATCCAGGGCAATTGTTAGCACCGGAAGATGGGCCTGATCGGGATCGGCCAGGCGGACGCTGGCTTCATTGATCCGGAACTGATTCAGGTATTCGTTGAAATTTCGGTAACCCAGATGGCGATTGATCAGGGTGCGCAGTAGGTGTTCACGGGTATCAAGCTGCTCTGCCAGTTCGCGTATAGTCAGCCCTGTGTGGCGATAGCCGCCTTTTTTCATATGTTCCTGCAGCCTTACCAATTGAGCCAGCTGCTGTTCATCCAGGTTTGGTGCCGGCTCTGGTACTGGTGTTGCCTCTTTGGGGATATCTGCTGATGGCTGCTGCAGGGATTCTCCGAGTGCACTGGGCGACAGTGCCAATAGCCATAGGCAAGCGGCCAGGGACAATAGGCTAGCCAGCAGCGCATGCAAAGTTGGTACGCCATTGGGTACCGGGCGATAGGCGAACAGGGATTCTGCACCAATCACAATAAACATATAGGTGCCCACTGCAATTAGCAGAATGGCGCGCAGTCGTCGGCGCTCCTCTACCAGGTCGGATTGGAACTGCCCCAACAATGTCAGCATTCCTAGGCCGATCAAAGCGAGGCGCAGGAATTGGGACAAGTTAAAGAAAGTTTCCTGGGCGTTGTTACTCAATGAAATTGGCGCATGATTTGCCATAATGCTAAAGGCGATAGAGAGTGCAATGGGGGGCCAGCCCCAGCGCGGGAAGGGTTCATCCTCTCTGCAAAGTAAATGGGTGAAGAGCCAGAATGCGCCGGGGACCAGGATCACCGGCATATGGATCAGCAAGGCAACGGGACCATTCAGAACAGGTAGAGTGGGCAGTAGCAGGTAGCAGATTACGCCTATCAACACCAGTATCAGCCAGCGTCCTACGGCAAGTTGGTGGTGGTTCATGGATACTTTGGTTGCAGCCAATAACAGCAGCGCGCAGGCGCCGCCGGAGAAAAATAAATAACCGGAGGTCATGGTTTATCTCCAGCGGTTTGCCCAGGCATCCAGGACTTTGCTGCTATAAGTGTGGCGGCCGTAGCTACCGTTGTAGTAGGCGAGGGCGTTGGCCAGGTTGCCTTTTGCCTTTTTGATATAGTGCTTTAGGATGGTACAGCCATAGCGCAGATTGGTATCCATATCGATAAGGTTATCGTCCGGGCGCCCGATCTCTTTTTTCCAAAATGGCATCACCTGCATCATACCCTGGGCTCCCACACGGGAAACTGCATAGGGGTTGAAGGCGCTTTCTATCTGGATCACAGCGAGCACAATCTCTGGGCGTAGCCCTGCACGTGTTGCCTCGCGGTGAATCGCTTTTAACACATGCATACGCCTTTTGGGGTCTTTGATGTAGCGGGACAGTGGTTGGGATTTTGACATCAACCACACTTCTGCATCGAAGCGATCTACGAAGCTGTCCGCCTGGCTGATGGCCTCACTCAGGGCAAGGCGCAGTTCAGGATCAACTTCATTGGCAGCGCTCTGGGATTGAGCATTACTCCAGAGCAGGCACAGCAACAGCGCGGTGATAGTTTTTTTTATCATGCCGGGGATTTTACGAAATCCTGGCAAAATGGGCAGTGTCTTTTTGCGGACCTGTGGCGCAATTCTATTCCGGGACCGGCCTGTAAGGAGGACCAGCCCGCGGGAGCGGGCCGGGTAGGAAGGCGTTGATCAGTAACTGATTTTTTCCTGCAGCACGTCTTCAAGCTGTGAAACGGCAAATTCCTGGCTTTCGGCGTCACTGCGACCTTTGTATTCGACCACGCCTTTTTCCAGGCCGCGGTCGCCGATCACTATACGGTGCGGGATACCAATTAACTCGACATCTGCAAGCATGGCTCCGAGGCGCGCTTTGGGTTCATCCATCAACAGTACATCAATGCCCTTGTTGCGCAGGGATTCGTAGAGGTGCTCACATTTCTCCCGCACCACTTCGCTCTTGTGCATATTGATAGGTACGATTGCCAGCTGGAAGGGGGCAATTGCATCGGGCCACAAAATACCGGAGTCGTCGTGATTTTGTTCAATCGCCGCTGCCACGATGCGGGAAACGCCGATACCGTAGCAGCCCATGGGCATGACCTGCTCTTTGCCATTCTCATCGAGTACGGTGGCGTTCATAGCGCGGCTGTATTTGTCGCCGAGCTGGAAAATATGGCCGACCTCAATACCACGTTTGATTTCCAGGGTTCCCTGGCCGTCTGGGCTGGCGTCGCCGGCAACCACATTGCGTAGATCGGCCACACGGCCGAGTTCTACATCGCGACCCCAGTTCGCACCAGAGAAGTGATAGTCGTCGCGGTTGGCGCCGCAGATAAAGTCCGCTAAATGCGCAGCAGATCTATCTACAACAGCGTCGATTTTTAGACCTACCGGGCCGAGGGAACCGATATTGCAGCCCAGCTCATCTGCAATGCGTTGCTCTGGCGCGAACTGCAGCGGACTGGCGATGCCGGCCAGCTTTTCCGCTTTCAGTTCATTCAGCTCGTGATCGCCGCGCAGTACCAGTGCGATCAGCGGTGCAGTCTCCCCCTCTTCACACTCACCCAGCACAATCAGGGTTTTCACTGAATGAGCGGGATCACGCTTCAGGAATTCACTGACGTCGACGATAGTTTTCTGCCCGGGGGTGTGTACTTCCTGTATTTCTTGGCCGGGCGCGGCGCGCTCACCGGCGGGGACTACGGCTTCAGCCAGTTCCACGTTAGCGGCATAGCGGGATTCAGTTGAGAAGGCGATATCGTCTTCACCGCTGTGCGCCAATACATGGAATTCGTGGGAACTGGAGCCACCGATAGAGCCGGTATCCGCAAGCACCGGACGGTAGTCCAGGCCAATGCGATCAAAAATACGACAGTAAGCGCCGTGCATGATGTCGTAGGTTTCCTGCAGGGAGTCTGCATCGACATGGAAGGAGTAGGCGTCTTTCATGGTGAATTCGCGCGCGCGCATTACACCGAAACGGGGGCGAATCTCATCGCGAAATTTTGTTTGCACCTGGTAGAAGCTCGCCGGCAGCTGTTTGTAGCTTTTGATCTCATTGCGGATCAGGTCGGTGATGACTTCCTCGTGAGTTGGTCCCAGGCAGAAGTCATTGTTGTGGCGGTCCTGAATACGCAGCAACTCGGGACCATACTGCTGCCAGCGGCCGGATTCCTCCCAAAGTTCAGCCGGTTGCACTACTGGCATTAGAACCTCCAGCGCGCCTGCGCGGTCCATTTCCTCGCGCACAATTCTCTCCACCTTGCGCAGTACGCGCAGTCCCGTGGGTAGCCATGTATAGAGGCCGGAGGAGAGACGGCGGATCATACCCGCGCGCAGCATCAGTTGATGGCTGATTACTACTGCGTCGTTCGGGGTTTCTTTCTGGGTTGCGATGAGATATCGGGATGCGCGCATAGGAATAAACTGGGTTCAATTATCGGTAAGCTGGCTATTTTACGCTATTCGCCGGCCAATAAATATTACCGGATAGCCCTGAATATTGGGGCGAGGGCGTTGAGCTTACGGTGATTTTCCTCGGGGAAGCCAGCGCACTTTTAAAATGGGGCCAGCCGAATATGGCAATAAAAAACCCCGCTGGAGCGGGGTTTTTGTACTGGGAAATAGGGGTGTCTTAGGACTCCGCCATTTCCTTCAGCTTCTTCAGTGGGCGAACCTTCACCTGAATGCTGGCCGGCTTGGCCTTAAAGGTGGTCTCTTCACCGGTGAAGGGGTTGATACCCTTGCGAGCTTTCTTGGCTGGCTTCTTCACAGTGGTGATTTTCAGCAGGCCGGGCAGTGCGAATTCGCCAACAGCGCGCTTCTTGACGTGACCCTCAATGATATCGTTCAGCTCGTCCAGGACAGACTGAACCTGTTTGCGGGACAGCTCGGTTTTCTCAGCAATCTGGTTTAACACCTGGGTTTTGGTGTACTTTTCCTTGATTGCTTTTACTTTTTTGACTGGTGCAGCTTTGGCCGGTGCAGCTTTCTTTGCTGGAGCCTTTTTGGTAGCAGCTTTCTTGGTAACAGCCATGGCTTACTTCCTTCTTTTGTTGTTCGGTGTGTATCCGTTAAAAGTGTGTTTGGTCTCCCGCTGCGCTGCATCCAAAAAACGGCGGTTCCAGCGGGTGATGGAGGGAAGTATATATAGTTTTTGTTCTGTCGCACGGGGGAATACTGGAAAAATAGTGTTTTTCCACCATTTTTTAGCCTTTTTGTGACCCTGAAACCCCTCTCGGCAGGTCAAAAGGAGTGGGTAGCTTCTTCCCTCTGAGGGGCTCATGTATACTCTGTCCCCCTTTTTACAGCACCAGGTACTGAGTAATGCCGATCTATGAATACCAGTGCAATGCCTGCGGCCATGAAATGGAGGCCCTGCAGCGCATGAGCGACGACCCGCTTAAAGATTGTCCAGCCTGTGATCAGGCCGAGCTGCATAAGAAAATCTCCGCGGCTGGATTCCGCTTAAAGGGCGGCGGTTGGTATGAGACCGATTTCAAGACCGGTAACAAGAAAAACCTGGCCGGTGGCTCGGCCAATAGTGGTAATGCCAAAGGCGACAAGTCCGCTAAAGCGGCGGCGAAGACGGCCTAGACCCGCTGTGCGGGTCCGCCCGCGCGGTGTACCCTCTATTTAATCTTTCACCTACTGATAACGGGAATTTTCATCCATGCGCAGCGACTACTGTGGCGTCCTTCGTTCCGCGGACATAGACCGTGTAGTAACCCTCTGTGGCTGGGTCGATCGCCGCCGAGATCACGGCGGTGTGATCTTCATCGACCTGCGCGATCGCGAGGGCATTGTTCAGGTGGTATTTGACCCGGATGCCGCTGAGCATTTCGAAATGGCTGACCGCGTGCGCAGTGAATATGTGCTGAAGGTCACCGGTCGAGTACGCGCCCGTGCGCCTGAAGCTTTAAACCCGAATATGGATACCGGTGAAGTAGAGGTATACGGCACCGAGCTGGAAATTCTCAACGCGGCTGAAACCGTGCCCTTCCAGCTGGATGAACATACTGAGGTGGGCGAGGACGTGCGCCTCAAGTACCGTTATCTTGACCTGCGTCGCAAGGAGATGCAGAACAACCTTTATTTCCGCTCCAAGCTGACTACGGCAATTCGCAACTATCTGGATGAGCACGGTTTCCTCGACATTGAGACACCGATTCTGACTCGCGCTACCCCGGAGGGCGCGCGCGATTACCTGGTACCGAGTCGAACCCATGAGGGCAAGTTCTTCGCCCTGCCGCAATCCCCGCAGCTGTTCAAGCAGCTGTTAATGGTGTCCGGTTTCGACCGCTACTACCAGATAGCCAAGTGTTTCCGCGATGAAGATCTGCGCGCAGATCGCCAGCCGGAATTTACCCAGATCGATATCGAGACCTCCTTCCTTGACGAAGAAGAGATCATGGCGATCACCGAGGGTATGGTGCGCAAGCTGTTCAAAGAACTGAAGGGCGTTGAACTGGGAGAGTTCCCACGTATGACCCATTACCAGGCGATGCTGCGTTACGGCTCGGACAAGCCGGACCTGCGTATCCCGCTGGAAATGGTGGAAATCAAAGACCTGATGACCGAGGTGGACTTCAAGGTATTCTCCGGCCCGGCCAATGACCCCAAAGGGCGTGTCGCGGCGATCAAGGTGCCCGGCGGTTGTAAAAAGCTGACCCGTAAACAGCTGGATGACTATGGAAAGTTCGTTGGTATCTATGGCGCTAAAGGCCTGGCATATATCAAGGTCAATAATCGCTCTGATCTTGAGAATGGGCTTCAGTCACCGATCGTTAAATTCCTGCCATTGGAAACTCGCGCGGCGATTCTAGATCGACTGCAGGCGGAAGATGACGACGTCATCTTCTTCGGTTCCGATAATGCCAAAATTGTCTCTGAGGCCCTGGGCGCATTGCGCTGCAAATTGGGTGAAGACCTGGATCTCTACACTTCTGAGTGGGCGCCACTGTGGGTGGTTGCCTTCCCGATGTTTGAAGAGAATGACGACAGTAGTCTCACCGCCCTGCACCATCCTTTTACAGCACCTTCCTGTACACCGGAAGAGCTCGAGCAAAACCCGCTCGGCGCCCTGTCCCGTGCTTACGATATGGTACTGAATGGTACCGAGCTCGGTGGTGGCTCAGTGCGTATCCACGATCAGGAAATGCAGCAGGTGGTTTTCCGTACCCTCGGTATTGATGAAGAAGAGCAGCGCGAGAAATTTGGCTTCCTGTTGGATGCGCTGAAATACGGTGCCCCGCCCCACGGTGGCCTGGCGTTTGGTCTGGATCGCCTGGTGATGCTGATGACCGGTACCGATTCGATCCGTGATGTAATTGCCTTCCCCAAAACCCAGAGTGCAGCCTGTGTTATGACAGATGCGCCGGGGGAAGTTGACGCCAAGCAATTGCGTGAATTGAGCATTCGCCTGCGCCAGAAGGAAGAAAAAATCAGCTGATTTTTACCCGGAGGGCTATGCGAAGTGAGCCCATCAAACCGTGTTGATGGGTAACTCGCTTCGCATATTGCCCATCCCATACACTGACTGAAGAGAGATGGAAAATGGCCGGACACAGTAAATGGGCCAATATCAAGCACCGCAAAGCGGCCCAGGATGCCAAGCGGGGCAAGGTCTTCACCAAGATTATTCGCGAATTGACCGTTGCTGCGAAAGCGGGTCCGAACCCGGATGATAACCCGGGTTTACGCACCACTATCGACAAGGCTTTGGGCGCAAATATGAAGCGCGATACCATCGATAAGGCAATTGCTCGCGGCGCCGGAAATGCCGATGGAGACAACTACGAAGCGGTGGTTTACGAAGGTTACGGCGTTGGTGGTGTTGCGGTGCTGGTAGAGTGCCTGACCGACAATCGCAACCGTACCGTGGCTGAGGTTCGCCATGCTTTCTCCAAGCGCGGCGGCAATCTGGGTACTGATGGATCTGTGAGTTACCTGTTCTCGCGCAAGGGACAGATGTACTACGAAGTCGGCGTGGATGAAGATGCGCTTATGGATGCGGCCCTGGAAGCCGGAGCTGAAGATATTGAATCCAATGACGATGGCAGTGTTGAGGTAACGACTGAATTCCAGGATTACCTGACAGTGAAGGACGCATTGGTAGAGGCTGGGTTTACTCCGGATAGTGCCGAGATCGACATGATTCCTTCCACTACGGTTCCACTCGATAAAGAGGGTGCCGAGAAAGTGCTGGGCCTGATCGAGATGCTGGAAGATCTTGATGATGTGCAAAATGTTTACACCAACGCAGATATTCCCGCTGAGGTAATGGAAGAGCTGGGTTAACGCCTGTTCATCCCGGGGCAGGAGTTATCCTGCCCTGACACCTGCGGTTTTCGACCCACTCCCTCACCGCTCTCCCTTGACGCCCTCTTCCCACCTTGGGACACTCCGCCACTATATAAACATACAGATATTTTGGGGAGCCGCCTTTTGACCCGAATCCTGGGTATTGACCCCGGCTCGCGTAAAACGGGCTATGGAATTATCGATGTAGAGCGGGGCAAGGCCCGCTATGTGGCCAGTGGGGTGATTCGAATACCCGAGGGGCCACTGCCAGGGCGACTGAAGCTGATCTTTGATGCAATTAGCCAGATCGCCCAGCAATACCAACCCGCCCAAATGGCCATAGAGAGCGTATTTATGTCCAAAAGTGCTGGCTCTGCACTGAAGCTGGGGCAGGCTCGTGGTGCCGCTATCGTAGCCGGTGCTAACAGCGGCCTTGAAGTTGCCGAGTACGAGGCTCGTAAGGTCAAGCAGGCAGTGGTGGGTAACGGCGCTGCGGATAAATTACAGGTGCAGCACATGGTCAAGACTCTGCTATCGCTGCCGGCGACTCCTCAGGAGGATGCCGCCGATGCCCTTGCTGTGGCCCTTTGCCATATGCACACCGAGCAGACCCTGGTATTCACTGCTGGTGGTGCGCGCAGTCGTTTCCGCCGTGGCCGTCTCAGTGTGTGAGCGGCTGATAGGATTGGCCCGATAGCGGGCGCAGATATAACAGACCTGGAATAACACATGATTGGAAGACTGAGCGGCACTTTGGCCGCAGTGCAGCCACCTCTTTTACTGGTAGATGTGCAGGGGATTGGCTACGAAGTTCTCGCCCCTATGACCACTATTTTTGAACTGCCCGCCCTGGGGCAGCCGGTGCAGCTGCATACTCACCTGGCTGTTTCTGAAACGGCCCAGCAGTTATATGGCTTTATTCGCGATGCCGATCGCAAGCTGTTTCGCACTCTGATCAAGGTCAGTGGCGTAGGGCCCAAAATGGCCCTGGCTATTTTGTCCGGGCTTGATGGCGCGGCCCTGGCGCGCTGCGTAGCCGAGGATAATGTTGCAGCTTTGGTAAAAGTGCCCGGTGTGGGCAAGAAGACTGCCGAGCGCCTGATTGTGGAGCTGCGCGATAAGTTGACCCCGGATTTTGGTGATGCCAATGATATCCCTTTGATGGCTGCAGCTGTCGCCCCCAAGGTGAATCACTCTGGCGAGGCTGAAAGCGCCCTGGCGGCGCTGGGCTACAAGCCTACAGAAGCCAGTAAAATGGTTGCTCGCGCTAGCAAGGAGCAACCGGACGCTGACAGTGCCACTTTGATTCGCCTGGCCCTGAAGGGCATGGCGCCCGCGTAATTTGAGTGCGATGGAGTTGTAGCGATGATTGAAGCCGACCGTCTTGTGGCTCCGGAGCCCGTGGGGCCGACAGGACAGGAAGAGCAGTACGACCGCGCTGTGCGCCCCAAGACCCTTTCGGACTATGTGGGTCAGCCTGTGGTGCGCGAGCAGATGGAAATCTTTATCCAGGCGGCCAAATTGCGCAAAGAGGCCTTGGATCACACGCTGGTGTTCGGCCCGCCGGGTCTGGGTAAAACCACCTTGGCGAATATTATCGCAGCGGAGATGGGGGTGGCGATCAAGACCACCTCCGGTCCTGTGCTGGAAAAGGCTGGCGACCTGGCTGCGCTGATGACCAACCTGGAGCCGGGGGATGTGCTTTTTATCGATGAAATCCATCGCCTCAGCCCCCATGTGGAGGAGGTTTTGTATCCGGCCATGGAAGACTACCAGCTGGATATCATGATCGGTGAAGGGCCTGCTGCGCGCTCCATCAAACTGGACCTGCCACCTTTCACTTTGGTGGGGGCTACCACCAGAGCCGGTTTGCTGACTTCCCCCCTGCGTGACCGTTTTGGCATAGTGCAGCGCCTGGAATTCTACAACGTGAAGGATCTCACCAGTATTGTGCGCCGATCTGCGGGTTTGATGGGGGTGGAAATGGATGAGGGTGGTGCCTTGGAGGTGGCTCGGCGCGCTCGTGGTACCCCGCGAATTGCCAACCGCTTGTTACGCCGCGTGCGCGATTACGCCGACGTAAAGGCTGATGGTTCGGTAGACTCGGCCATTGCTGATGCGGCCCTTAATATGCTCAATGTGGATGTGCGCGGTTTCGACCAGCTCGACCGGCGTATGCTGCTGGCGATGATTGAGAAATTCGATGGTGGCCCGGTAGGAGTGGACAGTCTCGCAGCTGCCGTCAGTGAAGAGCGCGATACCCTGGAGGATGTGCTTGAGCCCTACCTGATCCAGCAGGGCTATATTGCGCGCACGCCCCGCGGGCGGGTAGTTACCGGGCTGGCTTATGAGCATTTCGGTCTGCCGAAACCAGATGGAAGAAATTGACAATAGGTGACTGGCGGCTCGTATCAGGGAAAACTAGTGGATAAGGGGGGGAGTGAAGGAAGTCTTTGGCATACCCGTGCGTGTTTATATCGAAGATACGGATGCGGGCGGTATCGTCTATTACGTGAATTATTTGAAGTATATGGAGCGCGCGCGCACAGAACTGCTGCGCTCTCTCGGTTATGATAAGCCGGCGATGCCGGAGCAGGGGTTGTTGCTGGTGGTGCACTCCGCCGAGATCCAGTACCGGCGCTCAGCCATTCTTGATGATGCATTGCGCGCTACTGCAGCGATTGGCAAACTGGGGCGAGCCGCGGTGACCTTTGAGCAAAAAATCTGGCGCGGTAATGAGCTAATTTGCGAAGGTGTGGTCAAAGTTGCCTGTGTCGCTGACGACAGCCGCAGGCCCTGTGCCCTGCCGGAACCCATTTATTCAGCATTAAAGGCAGTTATTTAAAAAGATGAACGCCGGTGAACAACTTTCTCTTTGGGGGCTAATCCAAAACGCCAGCCTGTTGGTACAGCTCGTTATGCTGTTGCTGCTACTGGCCTCTGTGGTGTCCTGGATCATGATTATCCAGCGCGGGCTCTACCTATCCCAGGCCAAGCGTGGTCTCAGTAGTTTCGAACGCCGCTTCTGGTCCGGTGCCGACCTTAATAAGCTGTTCCGCGAGGGCAATGAACGTGCCGAGAAGGGTAAGGCGGATGGGGTTGAGTCCCTGTTCCGAGCAGGTTTTACCGAGTTTACCCGCCTGCGCCAGCAGGGCAGCAGTGGTCCCGAAGCCGTAATGGAGGGGACTGAGCGCGCCATGCGTGTAGCTATGTCACGGGAGCAGGAAAAGGTGGAGATGAACCTGCCGTTCCTCGCTACTGTGGGCTCTGTCAGCCCCTATATAGGTTTATTTGGTACCGTTTGGGGGATTATGAATTCCTTTCGTGGCCTCGCCACTATGCACCAGGCGACCATTGCCACTGTAGCCCCAGGTATCAGTGAGGCACTGGTGGCTACGGCGATGGGCCTGTTCGCTGCGATTCCCGCGGTGATGGCTTATAACCGCTATTCGGCCAAGGCGGAGTGGTTACTGTCCAGTTATGAAACATTTGCTGAGGAGTTTTCCTCTATCCTGCACCGCAAAGTGCACTCCGGCTGAGTAGTGAGTAGGCGAACCCTATGAGTGTGTTTCGCAAGGGAACCAAAAAGAAGTTGGTATCCGAGATCAATGTGGTGCCCTACATCGACGTGATGCTGGTGTTGCTGATTGTCTTTATGGTCACGGCACCATTATTGATGCAGGGGGTCCAAGTCGATCTGCCCAATGCGCCCTCGGCGCCGATGGAGGATACCGATGAGGAGCCGTTGATCGTGTCAGTGCGCGCCGACGGTACCTATTATTTGAACCTGGGAAGTGACGAGAAAGAGGCCAAGCCCCTTTCCGAAATCAAGGATACTGTGGGCAAGGTGCTGCGCCAGAAGCCAGAAACCCCAGTGCTGGTGTGGGGTGATACCGACGCCAAATACGGTTTGATCGTCAATGTCATGACCGAGTTGCAACAGGCCGGGGCGCCTAGCGTCGGCCTGGTGACTGAGCCACCGCAGGGGTAGGGTGCTGGTGAATAAAGGCTTTTATGCACTGGCGATCGTGATCAGCCTCCTGTTGCACGGGGCGCTGATCACCGCCATCACCTATGGCTGGGAAGCCAGTAGCATGCCCGAACGCAAGGCTATGCCAAAGTTTGTGCAGGCCAAGCTGGTGACTATAGAGGCAGCGACGCCGCAGAAAAATCTGCCGAAGAAGGTGGACAAGATTCAGCAGCGGGCCCAGCGCGAGGCCGAGCAGAAGCGCAAAGCCGAGGTTGAACGCAAGCGCCGTGCAGCCTTGGAGCGCAAGAAAAAACTCGAAGCCGAAAAGAAGCGCAAGGCCAAGGTAGCGGCTGATCGTAAAGCCAGGGAAGAGAAGGCGCGTCGGGAGAAAGAGCAAAAGGAGAAGGAATTGAAAGAGCAGCTGGCCAAAGAGCGCCAGAGTTCTTTTGATGAAGCCTTGGAGGATGAGCAGGAACTGCTGGATGCCAATGAAGGGCAGCAGGCGGTTATGTCTGTAGGTCAGGCGATCAAGCAGCAGATTGAGGCGGTATGGAGCCGCCCACCCAGTGCCCGTAATGGCATGACCATTAGAGTGAAAATTAATTTTGTCCCCACCGGCAGGGTAGTGGCAGCTAATATCGTCGAGGGCAGTGGCAATGCAGCCCTGGACCGCTCGGTATTAACTGCTATTCGAAAGGTGGAAGTCTTCCCCGAAGTGGCCGAGCTGGCCCGGGAGGAGCCGGTGATATTTGAGCGGGAAGCCCGTACAACCATTTTGAATTTTATAGTTGAAGATCTGCGCCAATGATCAAGAGCTTACTCAAAACAGTCGTCATTATTGCAATTGCCTCGGTGAGCCTGGGAGCTCGTGCCCAGCTGGTGGTGGATATCACCAGTGGTATTGATGATCCCACGCCGATAGCAGTATCCCCATTCAGCTGGTCCGGTAGCGGTGTGCTGCAAGAGGATGTCTCCGGGATCATTTCTGCTGACCTGCGCCGCAGTGGCCTGTTCTCGCCGGTACCCAAGGAGGATATGTTGTCCTTCCCCAAGACCCCGGAAGATGTGGTATTTCGCGATTGGCGTATTCTCGGTACCGAGTATATTGTTACCGGTCGTATTGAGCCCCAGGCCTCTGGTTACCTGCTTACCTTTGATCTGGTCAATGTGTTTGGTCAACACAAGATGTTTACCAAGCAGGTGCGCGGCGGCCAGACCCAGCTGCGGGATATTGCCCACCGTGCTGCTGATGAGATCTTTGAGGCGGTAACAGGTATTCGCGGAGCCTTTTCCACCGAAATGGTATATGTGCAGGAAGAGACCCGCGGCGGTAAGCCCAGCTATGTATTGATGCGCTCGGATATCGACGGCGCCCGCTCCAAGCAGGTTCGCCGCTTCAGCGCGCCGGTGATGTCTCCCATGTGGTCGCCCAATGGCCAGGAGTTGGCCTACGTCTCCTTCGAGACTGGCCGCCCGGCAATCTTCCGCGAGAATCTGCGCACCGGTGTGCGCAAGCAGCTCACAAACTTCAAGGGCATTAATAGTTCGCCGACCTGGTCCCCCGATGGAACCAAGTTGGCTATGGTGCTCTCCAAGGACGGCAACCCGGAGATCTACGTGCTGGATCTGGTGAGCGGTAAGTTCACTCGTATGACCAGACACTTCTCCATTGATACCGAGCCAAACTGGATGCCCGATGGTAAATCGCTGGTTTTCACATCCGATAGGGGAGGGAAACCACAAATTTACCAATTGACTCTTGCCACTGGTCAAGTCGACCGCTTAACCTTCGATGGCGACTACAATGCGCGGCCGCGTGTTTCTCCTGACGGGAAGACGTTGGTCATGGTGCATCGTAACCGGGGAACCTTTACCATCGCCACGATGGATATTAATTCGGGCAGAATGCGTGTCCTTACGGAGACCACACTGGACGAATCCCCGAGCATTGCACCGAATGGCGCAATGTTGATGTACGCAACCAAGCGCGGAGACAAGGGCATTCTGGCTGCGGTATCGCTGGACGCCGGGGTGAAGTACAACCTGCCCTCCCAGAGGGGTGATGTCCGGGAACCGGCATGGTCGCCATACTTTGATTGAGGCGGGGGCCCAGCGCGCTGATGCGCAGGGTGTTTAAAAGATCAATTTAAAAAATCTTTCAGGATTTTCGATAAAACTAAAAGCGGAGTAACTTATGTTGAAATCAGTTAAAACAGGTCTTGGACTGGCCTGTGTTTTGGCCGTAATGGCTGGTTGTAGCAGCACCGATAGCGAGCAGAGTGGCCAGGAAGTCGTAAGCCAGCCGGAAATCGAAGCACCGGTTGATACTAATGTCGTAGATGATGGCGATGCTATTGCCCCTCTGGAAAACGTAGTTTACTTCGACTTCGACCAGTCCCTGCTGAAGCCGGAAACCCGTGAGCTGCTGATCCGTCATGCTGACCGTATGCGCAGCGCCACTGGCTCCGTGCGCCTGGAAGGCCACGCCGACGAGCTGGGCACCCGTGAGTACAACCTGGCTCTGGGTGAGCGTCGTGCCAATGCCGTACGCGACTTTTTGGTACTGCAAGGCGTAGATGCAGCTACTCTGGAAGTGATCAGCTACGGTGAAGAGCGCCCAGCTCAAATGGGCTCTAACGAAGCTGCCCGTGCGATGAACCGTCGCGTTGTTATTAACTAATCGTCAAATGGATGCCAATGGCTTTTACGATTAGAAAACTGGCGATTGCCGCAGCAGTAACGGCTGTGGCATCGCCCGCATTCTCCCAGGCCCCTATTGTGGACCTGTCTGCCAGCAGTCAGGAACAGTCGGCCTCCCCAAGCGGAAGTGGCGCTGCGGAAATGCAGCTGGCCAGAGCCGCAACGTCCAGTCCCAGGGCCAAAACCAATCCCCAGGCCGAAGCTTACTACCAGATGCAGGTATTGCAGCAGGAAGTACGTGAACTGCGTGGTACGGTGGAGGAGCTGCGCCACGAGATTAAACGTCTCAAGCAGCAGCGCACCGAGGATTACATGGACCTGGATCGGCGCATCGCACGTCTAAGTGGCACTGAGCCCTCGGCCAGGCCGCCTGCAAATGCTGATAACAGTGCCTCGGCCCAAGGCGGCAATATGCCTGCCAAGTCCGAGGGCCCCAAGGATGGCAAGAGTGAGCGCGATCGCTACCAGGCCAGTTTCGGCTTGGCCCGCAATGGCGACTACGGTGGCGCCAGTGCCGAGTTCAGGAGTCTTTTACAAGACTTCCCCGACGGAAAGTATGCCCCCAATGCCAACTATTGGCTGGGTGAGATAGCATTGGTACAGGGAAACCTGGAAGAAGCCCGCGAATGGTTTGTAGCTTTACTTGACGGCTACCCCAATTCCAACAAAGTTTGGGACGGCCGCTATAAGCTGGGTACGGTTTACCACCAGCTTGGTGATCAGCAGAAAGCCCGCAACCTGCTCGAACAGGTTGCTGCGAGTGATGCCAGAGCGTCAAACTTGGCGAAGAAGTATCTCCAGGAGAACTTCTAGCAGCGGGTAGCCGCTGTTGTCTCAATGGCATCGCTGGTTTTTTGAGCAGAAAAAGCCTATGATCCCGCGCCCGGATGGCATGTGCCTTCCGGGCGTTTTTGTGTCGGGTGTATATGTCCAGTCTGTCTAAAGAATCACTCAGAATTAGTGAAATTTTCTACTCCCTTCAGGGAGAGGCGCGAGAAAGTGGCCTGCCAACGGTGTTTGTTCGCCTGACAGGGTGCCCGCTGCGCTGTACCTATTGCGACTCCGAATATGCCTTTCACGGCGGCGAGCGCATGACCCTGGAGCAGATTTTACAGCAGGTTAAGAGCCACCCGGCCCGCCACGTTTGTGTGACCGGGGGTGAACCCTTAGCTCAACCCAATTGCCTGCCTCTGCTGCAAATTCTGTGTGATGAGGGCTATGCGGTAAGCCTGGAAACCAGTGGTGCGATGCTCGTGGATCAAGTGGACCCGCGTGTATCGAGGGTTGTGGACCTGAAGACACCGGCGTCCGGTGAGCAGCACCGCAATCGCATGGAAAACATGCAGGTGTTAACCCGCGATGATCAGATCAAGTTTGTGATTTGCGATCGGGGCGATTACGAATGGGCCAAGTTTACCCTGGACCAATATAATTTGCCGGAACGGGTGGGGGAAGTGCTGTTCTCACCCAGCTATGAACAGCTGCAGGCGCGGCAGCTGGCAGAGTGGATATTGGCGGATGGCCTGCCAGTGCGTATGCAGATGCAGTTGCACAAATTGCTTTGGGGGGATATCCCGGGGGTGTAATTACTGCCCTGATTTCCACCAGCTGTATTTGAGTGAATGAGGAACTGATGACTGCGAAGAAAGCGGTAATTTTGCTATCTGGTGGCTTGGATTCTGCCACCGTACTTGCCATGGCGCGCGCCGATGGCTACGAATGTTATGCCCTGGGATTTGACTACGGTCAGCGCCATGAGGCCGAACTGTTGGCGGCAGAGCGGGTTGCCGAGGCTCAGGGAGCCCGCGAACACAAGGTTGTTAAACTGGATTTGCGTGCTATCGGTGGCTCCGCCTTGACCGATGACTCTATCGAGGTGCCGGAGGAGGAGACAAGCGGTATTCCCGTCACCTATGTGCCTGCACGCAATACGATTTTTCTCTCAATTGCACTGGGCTGGGCCGAGGTTCTGGGGGCGCAGGACATTTTTGTTGGCGTCAATGCAGTGGACTATTCGGGCTATCCCGATTGCCGACCTGAATATATTGAGGCCTATGAAAAGATGGCCAACCTTGCCACCCGTGCAGGTGTTGAAGGGTACAAACTTTCAATTCGTGCCCCGCTGATGCAGATGAGCAAAGCAGATATAGTATGTGAGGGCACGCGCCTTGGGGTGGACTACAGTTTGACGGTATCCTGCTACCAGGCACGCCCGGACGGTGCTGCCTGTGGGCGTTGCGATAGTTGCCGTCTGCGCGCGGCGGGATTTAATGATGCGGGCCTCCAAGACCCCACGGTCTATGCGCAGTGAATGGTGCCTGGCGCCAATTTTTGAAGAAAATGCCTAACCCCTTAAATTTGTTGGATTTTTTTTCGAGTTAGGTATTGTCTTTTCGGAATAGATCCGTAAGATACGCAGCTCCTCACATCGAGGCACGGAAAAGGGTCGTTAGCTCAGTTGGTAGAGCAGTTGGCTTTTAACCAATTGGTCGCTGGTTCGAATCCAGCACGACCCACCATTTTCCACCGGGTATGCACAATGCAACCCAAACTAACTTTTACATCTCTGCGCGAGAGTGAAGGTTTCCTGAGCTGGGACATGCCAAGATAGCCCAGCTTGTAAGGGTCGTTAGCTCAGTTGGTAGAGCAGTTGGCTTTTAACCAATTGGTCGCTGGTTCGAATCCAGCACGACCCACCATCTCTTCAGACCTTTCAAGATTTAAATACTGATAAAGAAGATAGCTATCTTTCTTTGAGTTTTTCTCCTGTCGTCGGGCCTCCTTGTTCAACCCCAGGACACCTTAACAGTCGGGTTGAGCGTGTATTTTGCCGTTGTTCAATTAATCTGACGTTAAGTTAAAAATGACACAGAAAATTATTCCCCCCAGTTAGTATTTCAGTATTTCTTTCATCCAGCACTCTCACTCCCCTTCAATAACAGTTAGTCAGGGGTTGTTCGATTCAGAGTCAGCCCTTAAAGAAAAGGCGCTTAGCATTTACAGTGATTCTGTGTCACGGCGTGTGGGCTCTGAGGGTAAATAAGGTCCGCAACTTATATCTTTCTGGATATCTTCCTGGAATGCGCCTACTAATTATAATTTTGTGGTTTCTGTATGCCGGAAATGGCACTGTATTTTGAATGCTATCTGATTGGTGTGAGTAGTAGTTGGGTCGAAAACTGTATCTTTGTCTTCGGTAGATAACGCTAATAGGGGCAGTTTATCCTGGGTGATGATCTTGGCCAGAAATGCTTTATCACTAATTTATTATCCCATTTTACTTATCCAGTTTTGCTATTTTCCCATAGCCAGTGCAGCCTGTGCACCGAGATAGAGGGCTGAAGTTAATCCGGGGGATTCAATACCAAAAAATGCCAATAATTGTGCGTGATTACGCTGACCTTTTTGAAGAATAAAAAAATCCCCGGCCGGGGCTCCCTCAGGTACCAGCTTTGGGCGTATTCCCGCATAGTCTGGCTGCAGGGAGCCATCTGACAGGTCAGGCCAATAGCGGCGAATATTTTGGTAAAATTTCCCTCTTCGCTTGGTGTTCACACTGTAACTGATGTCGTTGACCCATTCCACGTCGGGCCCGAAGCGGGCGCGCCCCTCCATGTTCAGTGTCAAATGAACTCCCAGCCCGCCCTTCTCTGGCAGGGGGTATATCAGGTGAGAAAAGGGCGCCTTATGCGATAAGGTAAAGTAGTTACCCTTGGCTAAATATTGTGTTGGGATTGCAGCGCGGATGGATTTGTCGTTTATAGCGGAAAGCAACTGGTTGGTATGAAGGCCACCGGCTACTACCAGGCGGGGAGTTTTGATTTTGTAGCCGTCTTTCATTGTCAGTTGATAGTCGCACTCGATACGGGCCAGTTGTACCACCTTGGATGACAGCACTACCTGGCCGCCCTTGCTTTCCAGGGCTCCCTGTAACGCGAGCAGCAGTGCGTGGCTATCAATAATTCCGGTCGTAGGCGAATAAATTGCAGCGGTGCATTCCAATTCCGGCTCTATCCTTCGGGCATCCTCTGCATCGAGTAATCGCAGCCCACCGGCTCCGTTGGTATCTCCCTGTACCTTTAAATCGTGCAACTGGGGGAGTTGTGCCTTATTGGTGGCCACGATTAGCTTTCCGATTCGTTTGTGCGGTACGCCATATTCCTTGCAAAACTTGTAAAGCTGTTCCTTGCCTTCGATGCAGGCGCGGGCTTTAAGGCTGTTGCTGGGATAGTAGATACCAGAATGGATAACTTCACTGCTACGGGCACTGGTCTCTGTGCCGATAGCGCCGTGCTGCTCCAGTACAAACACCTTGCGACCTGTGTGGGAGAGGGCATAGGCGCTGGCCAGTCCCAGGGCTCCAGCGCCAATCACAATGCAATCTGCTCTATCCATAAGCTTTTGGAGAATGTTTTCCGTTCCTGGCCCAGCCCGCAAAGAAAACTCCAGCCTGTTGTGACTGTCCAATTGCGTAGTAACTATAGATGAGAGCGCCAAAACGCTGTTCTGGCGCTGCAATGCGCTATAATGCGCGCTTTTCGCGAGTGGTGGTAGTTAGCCATGACCCAAAAGTCCGTTGCCGCAGAAACGGTAGATTCCCGCTCACTGGTGCAGACGCATCTGGCGGAGCCGGTTGTGTCTCAATACAGTGAAGTGGAGTTACAAGGCTGGCGCGAGCGTATCAAGCGCCTGCTGCAAGAGCAGAATGCCGTATTAGTTGCTCACTATTACACTGACCCTCTGATCCAGGCATTGGCCGAAGAGACCGGTGGCTGTGTATCTGATTCCCTGGAAATGGCCCGTTTTGGGGCCCGGCACGCCGCAGATACCTTGGTGGTAGCCGGCGTGAAGTTTATGGGGGAAACGGCCAAGATCCTGACTCCGAATAAACGCGTCCTGATGCCTACTCTGGAAGCCACTTGCTCCCTGGACCTGGGCTGCCCACCGGATGAATTTGCGGAGTTCTGTGATCAGCATTCCGATCGCACGGTAGTTGTTTACGCTAACACGTCTGCTGCAGTAAAGGCGCGAGCAGACTGGGTGGTGACTTCCAGTATCGCCTTGGATGTAGTGGATCACCTGGACGCCAATGGTGAGAAAATCCTATGGGCACCTGACAAGCATCTGGGGGGCTATGTGCAGCGGGAAACCGGTGCGGATGTGTTGTTGTGGGATGGCTCTTGTATCGTGCACGAGGAGTTCAAGGCCAAGGGGGTGGAAGACCTGAAGGCGATGTATCCGGATGCGGTAGTACTGGTGCATCCGGAGTCCCCGGCTTCGGTGGTGGAGTTGGCGGATGTGGTGGGCTCCACCTCACAGATTATTAATGCAGCCAAGACCCGTCCGGAAAAACGTTTTATCGTTGCCACTGATCAGGGCATTTTCTACAAAATGCAACAGGAGTGCCCGGATAAGGAGTTGATGGTTGCGCCCACTGCTGGTGCCGGGGCTACTTGCCGTAGCTGCGCCAACTGTCCCTGGATGGCGATGAACTCCCTGGAAAACCTGTGTGGGGTCCTGGAGCGTGGTGACAATGAAATCTTTGTGGATGCGGAGTTGGGGCGTAAAGCGATGATTCCTTTGCAGAGAATGCTGGATTTCCGCAAGGCTTGAGCGAGTTGCTAGGGGTGGATAGCGGTAAATAAAAAGAGCGGCCATTGGCCGCTCTTTTTATTTGGGATTAAAGCTCCCTGGCTTTCTCCTGCATCTTGATCACATCCTTGAGGCGCTGCTCGAGAATGGCATTGGTTTGGTATTCATTCTTGGTCATACGAATACCGTGGCGCAGGTGTTGCAGGGCTTTGTCAAAGATACCGTTGAGGATGTAGTACTCAGCGCGGGCTTCGTGTACACCAACAATGTCCCCAGCGAGGCCGTGAGTCTCCGCCAGCAGATACCATACCGAGGGGTCTTTTTTGCGTATGCGGCTGTATTTGGCCAGTAAACGCTCGGCAGCCAGGTAGTTGCTGGCTTTAAAGTGGGCATTGGCAAGCCCCATAGTTAGGGCGTGGTCACCGGGATTTCGGTCAAGCGCGTGCTGCAGGCGCCGGGTAGCGCTGGAGTAATTCTCACGTACCAAATCGATATCGGCGCGTGCCAGAACGAAGGCAGCCTTGGAGGGTTCTTTGTCCAGAAGGGGCTGTAGAGTATCCAGGGCCATATCCGGTTTGCCGGCGGCAATCTGTGCTAGGGCCAGACCATAGCGCGCAGCATCTTCATTGTCATTGATGCCATTCAGTTCGGCATTGAAGCGTTTCACTGCCTGCTGTGGCGTCGGTTCGCCAGCCAGGCGGATACGGGCGCGCATCAGGTGGTAGTCGCGGCTATCGCTTGGCGGCACGTCCTCCATGCGCTGAGAGCGCAATTTGGCATCGGCAATACGCTTTTCGGTTACCGGGTGGGTGAGTAGGAATTCTGGTGGGCGGCGATAGTAGCGGGTGGCCTTGAGCATTTGCTCGAACATCTCACCGGCGGCGTCCGGGTTGCGCCCGGATTTTGCCAGGGTTTCGATACCAACCCGGTCTGCCTCCTGCTCATTTTTCCGGCTAAAACGCAGCTGGCTGTCCAGCGCTGCAGCCTGGGTGGCGGTCATCGCTGCGATACCTGCTTCGCCTCCGGCAGTAGCGGCGAGCACCAGGGCGCCGAGCATGCCGGCCAGGGTGGGGATGGTACTGTTGCGTTGTGCTTCCAGGGAGCGGGCATAGTGGCGCTGGCTGAGGTGGCCAAGTTCGTGAGCGATAACCGAGGCGAACTGATCTTCATTCTCAGCAAACAGGAAAAGACCGGTATGGACCCCCATAATGCCACCGGGAACCGCGAATGCGTTCATGGTTTCATTGCTCACCACGACCACATCAATACTCTTGTCCTCGAGCGGGCTGTACTCAGCGAGCCCCTTTACGGTTTTCTCGACATATTGCTGCAGAAGTGCGTCTGAAGAAGTTTTCACCTGGCTGCGGAACATACGCAGCCACATTTGCCCCAGCTCTTTTTCACGCTGTCGCGATACCACACCACTGGTGCTGTCGCCCAGCTCAGGCAGACGTATTTCCTCGCTGGTTGCGGTCGTGACGATCGGGATGGTGCCGAGTAACAGGCCGATACCCAGCGCCTTGAAGCCGGTGCGGAGTCGTTGCGTGAGTGGCGCTTTGTTACAACGGCGAGTCAGGGTATTGTGGGAATCAGTCATCTTGATTACTGCTCGGTCTGTCCGTGAAGGATCTATAGTCCAACTCTATACGCAACCCCGTTGGACTGTCGAGGTTTCGACTCAGTGGAGCATGAATGGTTCAGCTTTGCGCCACTGTGTAGGTTAAAAAGGGTAAAGCTTTGGCGGTATCTGGCGCGGATTACGCGCTATAATCCGCGGCAATTCAAAGCCTGTGACTGATTGGCCAATGGCAGTAACACCTACCGACACACTCCAGAAGCAGCCGCCTCCTGATTGGGATGCGGCCGTGAAGGTGGATGCGCAAAGCCTGCCATGCCCTCAACCCCTTTTGGCAATGCGTCGCGCCCTGCGCGAACATGAGGCGGGGACCCTGTTGTGTGTAATGGCAACAGATGAGGGGTCCTGGCGCGATTTTCACAGCTTTGCCGCTCTAAGTGGCAGGCCCTTGCTGCGTGCTGAGCGGCGTAACAACACCTTTTTATATTGGCTGTACGCTGGCAAATGAAGAATCAATCCCGAGAGTCCATTTTATCGATTGTTAAAGGCTGGGTGAATCGCTACTTCAGCCAGGAGGAAGTAGTGCTGCTTGTGCTGCTTCTCACCGTGGCCTTGGTAGTGCTGGCTACACTCGGTGTGGTGTTGGCGCCTGTGCTCACAGCCTTGGTTATTGCCTTTTTAATGCAGGGCATGGTACAGAAGTTGAAGTCCTGGCGGGTGCCCCATTGGATGGCGGTGACCCTGGCCTGCATGGTATTGGTGGGCGCCATTGTGGCTTTGTTGTTTGTGGTACTGCCGATTATCTGGCGTCAGCTGGTACGTTTGGGGGCGGAATTGCCGAATATGGTGCAGCGCGGCCAGGAGTTACTGCTGCTGCTGCCTGAGCGCTACCCACGTCTGATTTCTGCGGCGCAGATTGATGAGGTTTTTAATCTGCTCGGCAGTGAGCTGGGTGGTATCGGGCAGACGCTATTGGCTTTCTCCCTCACCAACCTGCCGATTTTTGCCGGCCTGCTGATTTATGTGGTGGTGGTGCCGATCCTGGTGTTTTTCTTCCTCAAGGATTCCGATCAGTTGATTCGATGGTGCACCTCGTTCCTACCGACGGAGCGCCCGATGATGCACCAGATCTGGCATGAGATGAACGACCAGGTGGCTAATTATGTGCGCGGTAAGGTGGTGGAAATCGGAATAGTGGCGGCGGTGAGTTACGCTGCCTTTTTGCTGCTGGGGGTGAACTATGCCCTGCTACTCGCTGTGGCGGTGGGCTTCAGTGTGTTGATTCCCTATATCGGTGCAGCGGTAGTAACGATTCCGGTGGCTGCCATTGGTCTGTTCCAGTGGGGCTGGAGCAATGAATTTTTTTACCTGATGATGACCTACGGCATTATCCAGTTGCTTGATGGCAATGTGCTGGTGCCGCTGTTGTTTTCTGAAGCGGTCAACCTGCATCCGGTGGCTATTATCCTGGCAGTACTGTTCTTTGGTGGTATCTGGGGCTTCTGGGGTGTCTTCTTTGCCATTCCGCTGGCGACCTTGCTCAAGGCCATTATGAGTGCCTGGCCCACCAGTGAGCACCAGGCCGAGTGGGAAGCCAGGCGAATATCGGAGTAATTACCCGATTTGGGCTCTTAGCCGATATCTTTTCTTTGTGTGTGGGCCGCGGCATTTGCTAGAATGCCGCGCTTTCTTTTATTTGGTCCCTTCAAATAGGTGAGAGCCCATGAGCCTGGCTGACAAAGTACTGGCGGTCAATAATGACCTGCCGATCCGCACTGACAAGCCCATTCACAGTGGTAAAGTTCGCTCCGTATACTGGCTGACCGAGGCTGACAGTCGTCGCCTGATCGAGGAGAAAGGCTATCCGGTAGCACCGGACGCCCCCCTCGCAGTTATGGTCATTTCTGATCGCATCTCCGCTTTCGACTGTATCTGGACCGGTGAGGGCGGCATGCGCGGTGTCCCCGGTAAGGGTGCGGCGCTGAATGCCATTTCCAACCACTGGTTCAAGTTGTTCAAGGAGCAGGGCCTGGCCGATAGTCATATTCTGGATATCCCACATCCACTGGTGTGGATCGTCCAGAAGGCGCGCCCGGTAATGATCGAAGCCATTGCCCGTCAATACATTACCGGCTCCATGTGGCGCTCCTACCAGAAGGGCGAGCGGGAGTTTTGTGGTATCGAAATTCCTGACGGACTGCAAAAAGACCAGAAGCTGCCCGAGTTACTGATTACTCCTTCCACCAAAGGTATTCTTAAAGGGATCCCGGGCGTGCCAGAAGCGGACGATGTAAACATCACCCGCAAGAATATTGAGGATAATGTTGAGGCTTTCAGTTTCCGCAATGCCGGTGATATTGACCTGTACGAGAAACTGCTGAAAGAAGGTTTCGATGTGATCTCCGCCGAGCTGGAAAAGCTTGACCAGATTTTTGTCGACACCAAGTTTGAGTTTGGCTACGTCACTGATGCCAATGGTGAGGAAAAGTTAATCTACATGGATGAGGTGGGTACACCGGATTCCTCCCGTATCTGGGATGGCGAACAGTACCGTGCGGGCAAGGTTGTGGAAAACTCCAAAGAGGGTTTCCGTCAGGCCCTGCTCAAGCACTTCCCGGATGCTGATATCCTGTTGAACAAAGACCGCATGGACGAGCGCCTGGCCTTGGCCAGCGACAACGAGCTGCCGGAGTCCATGCTGATGGATCTCTCCGCTACCTATGTGGGTATCGCCGAGAAGATTATCGGTAAGAAGCTTGAGATGTCAGATAATCCTAAAGCGGAATTGGTAGAGGTTTTACGCAAAGATTACGGTCTGGTCGACTGATCTGGGCTCAATCAAAAAAACCGGCGCTTGCGCCGGTTTTTTTATGCCCGAAAATTATGGTCGCCAAGAGTCAGGCTGGGCCTATAAGCGTAATCACTTCCATTCTATATTTTTGAAAAGAAGCTACGTGTCAACCCAGCATTGCCGGGGTTATATCAATGAGCGGCTGCAGCTTACTGGGTTGTCCAATTGTTGAAATGAACAGCTTCCAAAATTATCAAAATCCTGATTGCAGGCTCCGGCGGTCACTAACATTATAAGTTCATCAGGCTATGGTTTTGATAAAACACAGGGAGCGTATTATTTTGATGCAAATCGCTCGCTGTCTTTCAGCTTGATTGGCTCAAGCTCGAATTCGATATTTAACCCTGCATTTGTGTTGGTGGGATGGCAAGGCGAGAATGATATTGTGGTTAAGGTAAATGGGCAGGTCAGGGATGACTATAAATGTGGTGATATTAGAAATACCTAGGGAAAAGATAGTTATCACTTTTTTACCACTAAATTTGGATGGCGAAACGAATTTTGAGATTTGTAATTCTGTGTCTTGTTATATTCATAAGCTGTCCCGGTATGTATTCGAAAAGCTGGCCTGTAAGCCTGGCTATTCTAAATAATGAAAAGCCAGTGAAGTTATCGCTGGTATTTTTGATTTAATATTCACGTAATCTGCTGTGGGGCAGCCCCTAAATTAAAAGCCACTCTGGTTGCTGGTGGAGTTAATGCGGAATTATTTCGAGTTCTTTTAGGGTGTCAATCTGCCGTCTTTGCCACAATTCGCCATAATTGACCCCTGCTTTTGCCCGAATCACTGCCGGGTTTTGCCCTCTTCCCGGTTTTTAATACCTCCTGCGATCAATTAAAAACTGGAGGGGAGTTTGTGAACAGGGTGATGTTGTTTGGGCAGCGCTTCCACAAAGATGATCTGATGTTGCCGAGGGAAGAGTACTACCGTCGTCGTCAGCGTAGTGGCGGTCTGGGGCGCTGGGTATTGTTTGTTGTAGTGGTACTGGCGGTAGTAGTGGCTGCCATTGGTGCGGAAGTCAGTGCGCAGGAGCTTTCCAGTAAAATAGGTGCAGACCAGACCGCAGAAATGATTACCTTGGATGATGTAAAGGCTGGAGAACTGCTATTTGTCGGCAGGGGGACGGGGCGTTATACACCCTCTGTGCACTTAGCGAGCCGGGTAAAAATGGTAGTACGTGGTCTCGTGGCGGAAGTGCAGCTGCAGCAGGAATTTAAAAATACCAGCGATAGTTGGCAGGAAGCTATCTATGCATTACCACTGCCGGAACAGGCGGCGGTTGCAGGTCTGGAGATCCAGTTGGGTGGGCGAGTGATTGTCGGCAAGGTGCGTGAGCGCGGACAGGCGGCAAAAATTTATAAATCTGCCCGTGCTGCAGGCAAGCGTGCGGCGCTGCTGGAGCAGCAGAGGCCCAATCTGTTTACCAATAAAGTGGCCAATATTTCGCCGGGAGAAACAATTCAGGTAAATATTCGCTACCTGCAACCGGTGGCTTACGATGGTGGCGTTTTCTCCCTGCGTATGCCTACCACTCTGACTCCACGCTATATTCCCGGTAAGCCTATTCCTTTGCGAGTGCTCGCTGGCAGAGAGCTGGAGCTGGTCACTGAGAGTAGTGGCTGGGCGCTGCCTACCAATCAGGTGCCCGACGCTTCGGCGGTTACTCCATTAATGCAGCCTCCTGGGGAGTTGCGAGCTATTGGTAGTCATAAAATTGCGATTGAGGTGGAATTGCACGGCGGGCTGCCATTGGCGCAGATCAATACCCCTTACCATCGCATTGATATCAAAGAAAAAGAGCGTGGTGTTTATAGCATTCAGTTGCGCGATGACA
The DNA here is from genome assembly GCF_007183175.1 of Microbulbifer sp. GL-2. NCBI lineage: Bacteria > Pseudomonadati > Pseudomonadota > Gammaproteobacteria > Cellvibrionales > Microbulbiferaceae > Microbulbifer > Microbulbifer sp. GL-2. The sequence continues at coordinate 684,110 of NZ_AP019807.1, read as the reverse complement.
CCGCGGTGATGGACCGGGACTTTTTCCTGAGCTGGCAGCCGCATTCTTCCGGGTTACCCCGTGCGGCTCTTTTCAGTGGGAAGATTGAGGCAATTGATGGTGCGGCCATGGCCGGCACATATTTGCAGTTGATGTTATTGCCACCGGATGACGGGATCCGTAGTCAGCGTCTGCCGCGGGAAGTGGTGTATGTAATTGATACCTCAGGCTCAATGTCTGGCAACTCCATTCGCCAGGCCAAAGAGAGTCTGACTCTGGCTCTATCCCGCTTGCATACCGACGATCGTTTCAACGTGATCGAATTCAATAGTAATTCCCGTGCTTTCTTCCCGCGCCCGGTAGCGGCTAGCGCGGAGAATATTCGTCTCGCACGGCGGGAAATTGAAGCTCTGAATGCAGAGGGTGGCACAGAAATGGCACCGGCTTTACGCCTGGCTCTCGGGCAGCAGTTACCGGACGATACCAGCTTGGTGCATCAGGTGGTCTTTATCACCGATGGTGCTGTAGGCAATGAGCTGGCGCTGTTTGAATTAATTAACCAGCACCTGGGCAGTGCACGCCTGTTTACCGTAGGTATTGGTTCGGCACCCAACAGCCATTTTATGCGTAAGGCTGCACAGTTCGGTCGCGGTGCTTTTGTCAGCATCGGTGATATCTCCGAGGTGCGCGGGCGCATGCAGGCCCTGTTTGCCAAGCTGGAAAACCCCATGGCTACCGATTTGCAGCTCAGCTGGCCCCAAGGAGTAGTGGCGGATGCCTATCCCAAGAGAATACCGGACCTCTATCACGGTGAGCCTGTGCAGCTGGTAGCGAGAATTGAAGGGGATACCCTGGAGGGAGAGGTTCAGCTTCGTGGGCGTGTAGCGGGTAAGCAGTTTGTACGCAAGCTGGCGCTAAAGTCCGGTGGCAGTACCGGCAGTGATGTCCTTGGCAGCCTGTGGGCACGCAGAAAAATTGAGGCATTGCGTGATCAGCAAGTACAAGTGGGAGAGGGTAGTGATGCGGGACAGGTGCTGCGCGAGCAGATTTTGCAGCTTGCCCTGTCCCACCAGCTCACCAGCCCATATACCAGTTTTATCGCTGTCGAGGAGGAGCTGGTGCGTGGAGCGGATAAGATACTTACCCGCAGCCCGGTCACCAACATGGTGCCCAAAGGGCAGGTTTTACAGCGTCAAGCCTACCCAGGTACCGCTACAGGTATTTATGCCCAGCTGTTAGCGGCAGTGAGCCTGCTCAGTTTGGCGATCTTCTTGTGTCGCGGGCGCCAAGCGCGCGACACCGTGATGCGTAAATTGCGTCGCCGTCTGCGCCTGGTGCTACCGGACTTGCGCCGCTCCCACAATAGCACTGAAGCCCAGCTTGGGGGTGTTCACCTGTGATTCGCCCACTGCTTTTCCTGCTCTGTCTAACGGTGGGGTTGTGGCAACTGGGCTCTGTCGGCTGGATATTGACGAAGGCACAATTAGCCCAGTTGTTAATCGCTAGCGCCTGGGAAGAGCAGCTGCAGGGTGGGGCTCCGCAAAAGCCCTGGCCCTGGGCGGATACCTGGCCGGTAGCCAAACTGAAGCTTGAGGGGCAGCCGCCACTGACTGTCCTCGCCGGCAGCAGTGGACAGGCTCTCGCTTTTGGTCCTGGCTTACTGGCAGGCTCCGGGAGTCCGGGCGAAAGCCGCACCACCATTATTGCGGGGCATCGGGATACCCACTTTGCGGGATTAGAGAATGTCAGGCGAGGTACCTCCATTTACCTGCAGGATAGGCGCGGTCGCTGGCATACTTACCGGGTTGCGGAGATGCGTATTGTGGATAGTACGCGCGAGCGCCTGCCGGTCTTTGCCGAGCGCGGATTAATGCTGGTGACCTGTTACCCTTTCAATTCCCTGACAGCTGGGGGGAGCTTGCGTTACTTGGTCTACGCTGAATATCAATCCGGCGGGGAGCTGGTTCAATTGTGACTGGCACCTTTATTTAGGACTCGATTTTGTAGCTCGTTTTCTGAAATTTTCCATTGAATATTCCGGTAAAATAGTGATTAGACGAATAATCGTTTTGCCTTTTTGTTTTATTTGTTACTAACTGTCCTATCTGGAATTTTTTTTGTAGTAATACTACAATCCCCTCCGCTAACAACCGGGATTAGGGTTTTGTCCGCCACATTGTGCGGGCCCCGGAACAGATAATCACAGTCAAACTAGGCCCCGCGGCAACAGATAGCGCCGCTTTTCCTCTCCGCCAGAATCGAGTGAAGAATCACACACTTTGCATTTACGCCAACAAAGTTGGTGAATTGGCGGAACCAAGAAAAAAAGGAAGCTTTTTTTTGCCCGCGCTGTAGTTTGCCCGCGTACCGATTTTTGAGAAATAGACCGACTCGACGTCGCCTAATTCGCCGAGGAGCACTTGATGCACGAAGATACCGATAACCTCGAAACGCAGGAGTGGCTTGATGCGCTGCAGGCGGTTATCCGCTACAGCGGCAAAGAACGCGCAGCCTTCCTTCTAAAGCAACTATCTGATCGCGCTACTGATGTAGGCGTACAGTTGCCCGCGGCTATCACTACGCCTTACCGCAATACCATTCCGCCCAACGCGGAAAAGCGTATGCCCGGCGACCTGTTTATGGAGCGGCGTATTCGCTCACTGATTCGCTGGAACGCCCTGGCGATGGTGGTGCGTGCCAACCAGAACAATGACGGCCTTGGCGGCCATATCTCGAGCTTCTCCTCTGCGGCAACCCTCTACGATGTGGGCTTTAACTATTTCTTCCGCGGCAATGAGGGTGAGGAGCGCGGGGACCTTATTTTCTTCCAGGGCCACAGTGCACCGGGCATCTACGCGCGCTCCTACCTGGAAGGACGTTTTGACGAAGGGCAGCTGGATAACTTCCGCCGTGAAGTGAATGGCAACGGTCTGTCCTCCTACCCGCACCCCTGGTTGATGCCGGAGTATTGGCAGTTCCCTACAGTATCTATGGGATTGGGGCCCATCCAGGCGATTTATCAAGCGCACATTATGCGCTACCTGTCCGCTCGTGGCCTGTCCCCGCGCGGTGACCGCAAAGTGTGGGCTTTCCTTGGCGACGGTGAGTGCGACGAGCCTGAAACCCTGGGGGCCATCTCCCTGGCCGGCCGCGAACAGCTGGAAAACCTGGTGTTCGTAGTGAACTGTAACCTGCAGCGCCTGGACGGCCCGGTACGTGGCAATGGCAAGATCGTGCAGGAGCTGGAAGGTGTTTTCCGCGGTGCCGGCTGGAACGTGGTTAAAGTACTGTGGGGGCGCCTGTGGGACCCGTTGCTGGAGAAAGATGATAAAGGTCTGCTGCAGAAAGTCATGGACGAAGTAGTCGATGGTGAGATGCAGAATTTTAAGGCCAATGGTGGCGCCTATACCCGCGAGCACTTCTTCGGCAAATATCCAGAGCTGTTGGAGCTGGTCAAGGATATGTCCGACGATGAGATTATGAAGCTCAACCGCGGCGGACACGACCCCTACAAGGTTTACGCAGCTTATGCTTCGGCTATGGCACACAAGGGCCAGCCCACTGTAATCCTGGCGCAGACTGTAAAAGGTTATGGCCTGGGCTCCGCTGGTGAAGCGGCGATGGACACCCATTCGGTGAAGAAACTGGATCTGGACTCCCTTAAGCGTTTCCGAGATCGCTTCGCGATTCCGCTCACCGATAAAGAGCTGGAAGAAGTCCCTTACTACCGCCCATCTCCGGATAGCCCGGAAATGAAATATATGACGGAGCGACGCAAGTCCCTGGGTGGCCCGGTCCCCCGCCGCCCGGTCGAGTGCCCGAAACTGCAAGTCCCTGGTCTCGATGCCTTCAGCGCATTGACCAAGGGCTCCGGCGAGCGTGAAATCTCTACCACTATGGCATTTGTGCGCGCCATCGCCGCGTTGGTGAAAGACAAGAATATCGGTAAGAACATCGCGCCAATCGTTCCGGATGAGGCGCGCACCTTCGGTATGGAAGGCCTGTTCCGCCAGCTGGGTATCTACTCCTCCCAGGGGCAGCGTTACACCCCGGTGGATCATGGCCAGATCATGTATTACAAGGAAGACAAGAAGGGACAGGTGCTGGAAGAGGGCATCAATGAAGCCGGTGCTATGTCCGCCTGGATGGCGTTGGCCACTGCCTACAGCAACCACGGCGTGCCGATGGTGCCTTTCTATATCTACTACTCCATGTTCGGCTTCCAGCGCGTGGGCGACCTGGCCTGGGCCGCTGGCGATATGCAGGCGCGTGGCTTCCTGATTGGTGCCACCGCCGGCCGTACCACGCTGAACGGCGAAGGTTTGCAGCACCAGGATGGCCACAGTCACGTGCTGTCGTCCACTATTCCCAACTGTCGCAGCTACGACCCTGCTTACGGCTACGAGCTGGCAGTGGTTATGCAGCGCGGGCTGAAAGAGATGTACGAAGAGCAGAAGAACCTCTTCTACTACATCACTATTGAGAACGAGAATTACCTGCAACCAGAAATGCCCCAGGGCGTTGAAGAAGGCATTATTCGCGGTATCTACAAGCTGCAGTCCAACGTCAAAAAAGGCGCTAAGGGCAAAGCGGCGAAGAAGCATGTACAGCTGATCGGCGGCGGTACCATTTTACGCGAAGTACTGGCAGCAGCGGATATCCTCGCCGACCAGTTTGACGTGGCTTCCGATGTTTGGAGCCTCACTTCTGCCGTGGAAGCGGCCCGCGAAGGTCAGGATGTAGCGCGTTGGAATATGCTGCACCCGGAAGCAGAGCCACGCAAACCCTGGATCACCGAACAGTTCGCAGGCAATACTTCTCCGGTTATCGCTTCTACTGACTATATCCGTTCCTATGTGGAGCCGCTGCGCGAGTTTATCGACGGTGAGCTGACCACCCTGGGGACCGATGGCTTCGGCCGCAGTGACAGCCGCGAGCAGCTGCGCCGTTTCTTCGAAGTGGACCGCAACTATGTAGTGATCGCCGCTCTGAATGGCTTGGCCAAGCAGGGTGTTATTGATGCGAAAGAGGTTGCGGAAGCGATCGTGAAGCTCAATATCGACGCCGATAAAGTTAACCCACGCATCAGCTAAGAGAAGGCAGAACTCCTATGGCAAAACAAGTCATTAAAGTGCCTGACCTCGGTGGTGCCGATCAGGTTGATGTTATTGAAATCACTGTTGCTGTCGGTGATACCGTCGCGCAAGAGGATTCACTGATTGTCGTGGAAGGTGATAAGGCTTCCATGGATGTGCCGGCTCCTGTGGCTGGCAAGATCCTCAGCATCAGCGTGAAAGAGGGCGATAAGGTCTCTGAAGGCGATGTGATTGGGGAGATCGAAACCGATGTGGCGGAAGCGCCGGCTGGGGAGACCGCTGAGGCTCCTGCTCAGGAAGAAGCTGCACTGGCGCCTGAGCCCATCCCTGAAGCCCCTGCTGCTGCAACGAGTGCCGAGCCCAAAGAGGAAGCTATTCAAATTCCCGATTTGGGGGGGGGCGATGCGGTTGATGTGATTGAGATCAGCGTGCAGCCCGGCGACGCTGTCGAAGAGGGCGATTCACTGATCGTGGTAGAGGGCGACAAAGCATCAATGGATGTGCCGTCTCCCAGCGCCGGTACTGTGGTTTCTATCGCTGTAAAAGAAGGCGATAAAGTTTCCACTGGCGATGCTCTCGGGGTGTTGAAAGTGGTTGCTGATGGTGGCGCCGCAGCTCCAGTGGCTCAGACCGAAGCGCCGGCACCTGCCGCTGCAGCACAGAGTGCCCCGCAACAGGTAGCCGCGCCGGTTGAGCCTCCTGCGGTTCCGCAAAAAGATCACCAGCTGGAACGCGATCTCACTGCAGCTGCCCAAGTCTACGCCGGCCCCGCTGTGCGCAAGCTGGCGCGCGAGCTGGGAGTCACCCTGAACAAGATCAAGCCTACAGGCCCGCGCAACCGGGTTTCCAAGGATGATCTGCACAACTACATTCGCGACCAGGTCAAAAAGGCCGAGAGCGGTGCTGTGGGTGTCGGTGGTGGTATCGGTATCGCCAAGATGCCGGATATCGACTTCAGCCAGTTTGGTGCGGTGAATGTGGAGCCAATGAGCAAGATCCACAAGATCACCGCTGCCAATATGTCCCGCAACTGGATCAATGTGCCCCACGTAACCCAGTTCGATGATGCTGATATCACCGAACTGGAAACCTTCCGCAAGTCCATGAAGGCCGAAGCTGAGAAGCGCGGAGTGAAACTCACTCCGGTGCCTTTCCTGCTGAAAGCGGTAGCGGCAGCCCTGCGTGCGGAGCCCAATTTTAATGTGTCCCTGCACAATGATGGCGAGCACATTGTGCGCAAGGATTATGTGCATGTGGGCATGGCTGTGGATACCCCCAAAGGATTAATGGTGCCGGTCATTCGCGATGTGGATAAAAAGGGCTTGTACGAGTTGGCTGCGGAAGCCACCGAGATGGCCCTGAAAGCTCGCGATGGCAAGCTCAAGCCCAACGAAATGCAGGGCGCTTGCTTTACCATCTCCAGCCTGGGTGCTATCGGTGGTACCGGGTTTACCCCGATTGTCAATTCCCCGGAAGTCGGCATTCTCGGTGTTTCCAAGCTGGCGATGAAGCCAGTGTGGAACGGCAAGGATTTTGAGCCTCGACAGATGCTGCCACTGGCGTTGTCCTATGACCATCGTGCGGTGAATGGTGGTGATGCCGGGCGCTTTATGACCTATCTGGTCAGCGTACTGGCGGATGTGCGCCGCCTGTTGCTGTAACACTTTGTCAGCAATCCCCCATAAAAAGCGGCCAATGGCCGCTTTTTTTATATGCTCGGATCGCCTTATTTGGCGATAGCCGTCCTGATGAGCGCATGCCTCTTATTACAGCAAGGAAGGGGAAAATGGCGCTTAAATATCTTTAAAAATGAATTACACGCATAAATGACTTGGCGCCAACTAGCCGGTAATGGTCGGGCAACTAGACTCATTGAAAGACAACTATCAGCGCAACACTGAAAATGTGGAGTGTCGGATCATGAGGCCTTCAGGGAAATTCGCTTTACCGCTCGTTTCGGTATTGGCGATGCAGGGTTGCTTGTTTTTGCCAGCCGAGGAAGTTGAGGGTGAAGACCCGTTCTTTTTTGATGCTGGCACCACCATGCAGGACGAAAGTTTTGTTGATGTCGGTGCCCATCACTCCCAGCTTCTGCAACCTGCGTCCGTCAACTTTGAGTGTGAGGTGGAATGCGTCGATAGCGTGTACGATTCCTCAAGCTGGTTTTTCCCGATACTGAGGGTGTATTAGCCCGAAGGGGAAATCTGCGTACAGGGTCGTTGCAGCATAACCCGGTCATTTGCCGAAGTACGCGGAGATAACTTCGCGTGGTACCGATACGGAGACATGCCCATGCAAAAATCCCCGATAGTGATTTCCGCGCTGTCCATGAGTCTGCTTTTGGCAGCCTGCGGAACGCCGGATACTCGAAATCAGGTAGTTTATCCATACAGTGCACCTACGCCGCGACATGCAGATTATCGCGCCTATCCTGCGCCCTCATCGCATGTGCCTGCAGCCCCTTCCTCCCGTAAGTCCAGTTATTCCAGTTGTCCCGGTGATTCTGAGGAGTTGGCACCGGGTTCTATTTGTCCGCCCAGTGCACGCTGTATAGATATATCCGGCGGAAGGCGATGTATATCCTATGAAGAGTAAAGTGTTATTGGCTTTAATCGCGGCACAGCTGCTTGGTGGCTGTGCCGACGGATTCTGGCAGGATCTGTGTGGCGACCCGATTTATTACACTTATAAGCGCAGTCCGGTACCACCTGACGAAATTACAGCTTTTCCGCGTTTCTGTTTGGCTGGTGATCCCTATATGGGGGACCTGGAAAACTGCATCGCTACGGGTGTGTACTGCTACCAGCTGGATACTGGCGATTGGTGCGAGGGGCCCTATTCACCATTTGTGCTTAGTTTCAGTCCTTATTAATGGTTTTTCCGGCGTGTGCTGAAGTTGTAATGAAGAATTGATTGCAGCTCCAGTCGCACGCTGCAATCCCAGGAGCAGTTATGGGCTACTTGAGTAGGTCCCTTAAACTGTCCTTGATGGTATTACTAATATAATATTTCAAACCGTTAAAGGTGTTTTTAAAATTTATTGCAGGGTAATAATCGTAACCGAGCTCTTTAAATAGCGCGTGAATGTTTTTTGTAATCCCGATGGCGAACCAACTGCAGGGAAAGGAAATAATGGCTGGAATTTCACCATTGTTGAGTTGGATTTGTCCCTGGTGAATGTGATTGACCTGATCTAGCAGATTAAAACTGCCATCTGCAGTATCAAAGTTGTAAAATAATTTGGCTTCTAAATCTATTCCTATATGCTCCGGACTGTGGTGTGTGCAGTATCCTCGGAGCATTTTTTGATCATCGGTCTGGTCTGGATACATTTCTTTTGCAGACGAGAAAATTTCCTGAATCGCTTTTATTCTCCCAATAAAGATACCTGTGGAAAAAATATGTTCGCTGGAAAAATACTTGCGCTCAAAGAATCCCAGGGTGCCCTGATGTCGGTAATCATTGGAGAAAACCACCTTCTTATCGAATAGTTCAAAATTTTCTTCTAGTTGCTGAATGGAAGGTAATATGAGTGAATCGAAACCATCCAGATAACAGAGGATGTCATCATCTGGTAGCGTCCTGCAAAAGGGTAGTAGCAGGTCGATTTTAGTGGAGAAGTTTTTCCATGGTTGTTGCTGTCCCAATATATTCAGAGAAACCCCATTACGTTTGGCGGACTCCTTTAGAAGTGGGAACATACGTTCGGAATGTGTGGCAATAGTGACGAGGTGTAACATTTCAGAAGACAGTATTTCTGTAATTCTACAGTTTTTCGCTGACGGTTGATGAATTGCAGTCCCAAATTCAAGTCTAGTTCAAGGGGAGTGAGCCGACCGGTGGGGCTAGCTTGTTTTATATGTGTGCCCCCATGCCGTGGAGCGCGTGCAATATTCTTTTAGGTGGAGTACAAGGCATGGCCGGATATTAGGGGGGTAGCGGTATCGAGACCTGGCTGAAAAAGAAACCTTTTGGAAAGAATAGGGTAGTGATGAGAGGCGCCAAAAAAGCTGGATTCACAATGTATTTATCGCTATGGACCAGTTGGGTAATGCCATTGCAGTTGGGAACCTCGATGCGACTATGTCTGCGCGTTGTGGTTACTTTTCGCGGGTGCTGGAAATCCGCTTTCGCCGCTATTGGCGTTTTTTGCAGCGTGTGATCCACTTCACCTTCCTGCCCATTGATGGACCAGATCACTGTTATCAATCATATTTTTGGGATCGGGCGGAAAAGCACGAGGAGGGCAGTGATTTTATGCCCGCTGTACTGGGCTTTTTTGTAATCCTTTTCTGTGTGCCATTGAGCCTGTTTACTTGGCTCAATATCTTTATTTTTCCCGATGCACGATGGAGGAAGGGAAAGAGCTAGAGAAAAAAGCCCCAGGCACATGCAAGTACCTGGGGGAAAGGAGGGTTTAGCCGTTAACAGGTTGCTCTAACGGCAAGGGGGTGTCTTGGGTTGTGTTCTTGGGGGTGGGTATTTTCCCTCCGGCGAGTTTACGCAAGGCAACATAGAACACTGGGGTTAGAAACAGACCGAACAGGGTTACGCCGATCATGCCGGTAAATACGGTCATTCCCATCGCGTTGCGCACTTCGGCGCCGGCACCGCTGGCCAGTACCAGGGGCACTACGCCGGCGATAAAGGCTACGGAGGTCATGATGATCGGGCGCAGACGCAGGCGACAGGCTTCCAGGGCGGCTTCTACCGGGCCCTTGCCGTCCATTTCCAGCTCGCGGGCAAACTCCACAATCAGGATTGCGTTTTTACAGGCAAGCCCCATCAGTACGACGAGCCCCACTTGAACGAACACATTATTATCTCCGCCGGTAGCCCAAACTCCGAACAGTGCCGCCAGCAAACACATGGGGACGATTAGGATCACCGTTAACGGCATCACCCAGCTTTCATAAAGTGCGGCTAGCACCAGGAACACCAGCAGAACAGCGAGAGGGAAGACCACCATAGCCGCACTGCCCTGGTTGATCTGCTGGAAGCTCAGGTCGGTCCACTGGATCTGCATTCCTGGTGGCAGGGCCTGGCTGGCGACTTGCTCAACCGTTGCCAGTGCTTCTGAGGAAGACAGCATGCTGGGATCAGATTGCCCCATCAGATCTGCCGCAGGGTAACCGTTATAGCGGATTACCGGGTCGGGTCCATAGCTCTCGCGCAGGGTTACCATGGTACTGATAGGTACCATTTCTCCATTCATATTACGAGTGTAGAGATTATCCAGGTCCTGGACTTCATCGCGGAAAGGAGCATCAGCCTGGGCAACTACCTGGTAGGTGCGCCCAAACAGGTTGAAGTCATTGATATACATGGAGCCGAAGTACAGCTGCAGGGTGCCGAACAGGTCATCCATACGCACACCCTGGGCCTTTGCCTGTAGGCGGTCCACTTCAGCGTCCATCTGCGGCACATTGGCTTGGTAGGAGCTGAAAGGGTAGCTGAGACCACTGGCTTGGCTCAGGGCACCAGCCAGCATGTTGGTGGCATTTTGCAGCTCACCGTAGCCGGCACCGCGGCGGTCCTGTACATATAGAGAGTAACCGGAACCTGCGCCAAGGCCGAAGATGGGCGGCGGCATAAAGGTCATGGCGAAGCCCTCTTTGATTTGGGAGAGCTTACCGTTAAGTTCCGCGGCAATTTCGGTAGCGCTGCGTTCGCGCTCATCGAAATCGTCAAACAGGATAAACACCGTGCCTACGTTGGGGGTGTTGGTACTCTGGAGGGCATTGAAGCCGACAAAAGCGGCGGCGTTGGCAACACCTTCGGTTTCCAATGCTAATTCACTGACGCGGCGAGCCACTTCCTCAGTGCGATCCAGGGAAGCACCTTCCGGTAGGCGGATACTGCCCACCAGGTAGGTTTTATCCTGAATAGGAATAAAGCCTCCAGGTACCTGCTGGAATAGGGCGAAGGTGCCGGCCAGCAATACCAGGTAAACCCCAAATACCAGTCCGCGACGCTTAAGGCTGTGGCCCACTACCCGTTGGTAGCGCTCAGAGTTGCGCTGGAAGAAGCGGTTGAACGGACGGAAGATCCAGCCGAACAGGCGCTCGATAATACGCGCAGGCATATCCAGTTTTGCGCCGTGTGGTTTCAGCAAGGTTGCGGCCAGTGCCGGGGACAGGGTCAGTGAGTTTATCGCGGAAATAATGGTGGCGATGGCAATGGTGGTGGCGAATTGCCGATAGAACTGGCCGGTAATACCGTCCAGGAATGCCATGGGTACGAATACAGCGCAGAGCACCAGACTGATGGCGACAATTGGACCACTTACTTCACGCATGGCCTGATGGGCTGCGGCCAGTGGTGTCAGACCTTCTTCAATGTTCCGCTCGACATTTTCCACTACTACGATGGCGTCATCCACCACGATACCTATGGCCAATACCATGGCGAACAGGGTCAGGGTATTGATGGAGAAGCCCAGCATTAGCAGCACAGCAAAAGTACCGACAATGGACACCGGTACCGCCAAAAGCGGGATCAGGGAGGCGCGCCAGGTCTGCAGGAACAGGATCACCACCAAGACCACCAGCAATACCGCTTCCAGTAAAGTTTTGATCACGGAGTTGATTGAGGTGCTGACAAAGACGGTGGGGTCGTAAGCGACCTTCCATTCCAGGCCTTCAGGGAACTGCTCACCCAGCTCCGCCATTTTTTCACGTATCGCGGCGGACACTTCCAGTGAGTTGGAGCCCGGGGACTGGAAGATGGGGATGGCAACCGCCTGGCGGCCGTTCAATAAGGCACGGAGGGAGTCCTGAGAGGAGGCGAGCTCGACGCGCGCCACATCGCGCAGTCGGGTGATTTCGCCATCAATGCCGGTTTTCAACACTACATTGCCAAACTCTTCCTCACTTTCAAGTCGTCCTTTGGCGTTAATGGAGATCAGGAAATCGGAGCCGTTTGGCATTGGCGAGGCGCCGATCTGGCCAGCGGAGACCTGTACATTTTGTTCGCGCACGGCACTGACGACATCTGCGGCAGTAACACCCAGGGCGGCGGCCCTCTGCGGGTCCACCCACAAGCGCATTGCGTAGTCACCGGAACCGAATACGGCAGCCAGGCCCACCCCGGGAATGCGAGACAGTTCATCACGTATATGTAAAACCGCATAGTTGCGTATATAAGTGGCGTCGAGGCTGTCATCCGGAGAAATCAGGTGTACCGCCATCATCAGGTTGGGGGATTGCTTCTGCGTAGTTACCCCCTGGCGGCGCACATCTTCGGGCAGCCTCGGTAAGGCCTGGGACACGCGGTTTTGCACCTGTACCTGGGCCTGGTCCGGGTCGGTGCCCAGTTTAAAGGTGACATTCAGGGTTAGAGTGCCGTCGCTGCCCGCCACGGACTTCATGTAGATCATGTTTTCCACGCCGTTGATGGCTTCTTCCAACGGTGTGGCGACAGTCTCGGAAATCGTTTTGGGGTTGGCGCCCGGGTAGCGAGCGCTCACTTGCACGCTGGGGGGTACAACCTCTGGATACTCACTGACGGGCAGTGATGGGATACTTATCAGTCCCACCACGAAAATAATGATGGACAGCACCGAAGCAAAAATAGGTCTGTCGACAAAGAAACGGGAAAAATTCATACACTGCTACCCTGTGAGCGGCAACATTACCGCTCGGATTCCATTGATATGACTCATTGAGAGCGAAAGACTGCCCTGGATAGGCGTTCGGCTACAGGCTCCCTCAGTGCCCCGCTGCCTGGGCGCTGCCACCCTGGCCCTGCTTGGCAACCATTTCAGGAACTACTGGCATTCCGGGGAAAAAGATCTTTTGCAGGCCATTGACCACAATTCTTTCGCCGGTTTGTAAACCGCCGCGGATTACCGTGCGCTGACCCTGGCGAGGGCCCACCTGTACTGGACGACGCTCGGTAAGATTTTCCTGGTTGACGACATAGACATAGCGGCGATCCTGGTCGGTGAGAACGGCCTTGCTGTCGATTAACACTGCCTGGTCCACCTCCTCGATCGGCATCTCTACCCTGGCGAACTGGCCGGGTTTGAAAGCACCGTTGGGGTTGGCCACCACGGCGCGAAACTGGATGGTGCCGGTGTGACTATTTAAGCGGTTGTCGATAAAGTCCAGTTTGCCTTTGTGAGGGTATCCATTTTCGCCAGCGAGGCCGATATGAACTGGCGGGGTGGCATCGGCACTAAGCAGCCTGCGACTCTCCGCAAAAGTCTGCTCATCGCTCTCGAAGTAGACATACATGGGGTCCACAGAGACCAGGGTGGTCAACAGGGTGGTATCCGCATTGGCGAGGTTGCCTTTGGTAACCAGAGCTCGGCTGACCTGGCCGCTGATCGGAGCTTTGACCTGGGTGTACTGGAAGTCGAGTTGGGCATTTTGTACTGCGGCTTCAGCAGCGCTTAGTGCGGCGCGTTCTGCATCTCTCGAGGCGATTCGTCGATCGTATTCCTCTCGGGAAATAGCTTTGCTATCCAACAGTTGCTGGGCGCGGCCGGCCTGCTTTTCACTGAAAGATAATTGGCTGCGCACCCGCTGGAGGTCCGCTTCGGCGGCACGAAGTCTGGCTTTATAAGGGCGCTGATCGATAGTGAAGAGTATATCGCCACGCTTCACCAGAGCACCTTCGGCAAAGGAAACCTGGTCGATATAACCACTCACGCGCGGTCGCAACTCCACTGTTTCAGGGGCTACCACCCGTCCGGTAAAACTGCGCCACAGGGTGGTGGGCTCAGCGCTGACCTGGACGACCTCTACCGCAGGAGGTGGCGGTTGTTGTCCCACTGGCTCGCCAGTGCCACAGCCGGCCAGAACCAGTGTCGAAAGGCCGAATAATGTGACTGTAAGTTTCTTGACCATAACGCGTGTACTCCCTTTGCTACGGAAGAGAGGGGTGCCGGGGGGGCACTCCTCCTAATAAGTGTGCAACTTTAGGGGCTGGCAAAGTAATGGCGGTATCCGGTAACTATGGATTGATTGCCTATTTCTACTCAGGGAAAATTGAATGGGGGACTGTAGTGCCGCTTGAGGTATAGTTCTTAAACTGTATATATAACTAGTTGTTTGTCAGTTAATGTAAGAATTTACGTTGATCTTATGCCTTCATATCACTTATGGTTACCTATTACTGCACAGTGATTGCCCATTCCTGCAAAGGGGTCGGGAGATTGCCTAAACCTCCGTATACTGTGAGCCACGCTGTTGGACACTGCCCACCCTGAAATGGGCGCGAGGGGAATTTATGAATACCGATGACAGAGCGAAATTCAAATCTATGCCTTTTGAGCTGGAGTCCGCCCGGCAGAAACTGGCTAGAGCGTTGATACGCCTGGCCCCTGAGCCCGGTTTGATCGAAACCAGACTGGATGGTTTGGCTCTGATTCGTTGCAATGAGCCTGCAGCTTGTGCCTCTTCAGTTTACACGCCATCTCTCAACTTTATTATCCAGGGCAATAAGACCCTGGAGCTGGGAGATCGTGAAATCTCTTACATGCCTCTAAGCTATGTGGCTACGTCAGTGCATCTGCCGATTCTTGGTCGTGTGGAGCGTGCTTCCGAGGATTCTCCTTTCCTTGGCGTCAAGCTGACGATCGACCCGAAGGAAGTGGCAGACCTGGTGTTGGAACTGGGGGATAAGGCCCCTGGAGTACAGGCGGGCTACGATTGCCCGGAAGTCAGTTGTGGCCTCTGCGTCACCCAGATGGATCAGGGCATCCTGGATGCGGTTAGCCGCCTGGTACATCTGCTGGAGAGCCCGGCGGATGCACAGATACTGGCTCCACTGGCACGTCGAGAAATTATCTATCGCGCTTTAAGGGGAGAGATCGGAGCGCGCATGCGTAAGTTTGCTATGGCGGATAGCCAGGCAAACCGGGTGTCGCGAGTGATCGAAGTACTTAAAGACCGTTACTCCGAACCGTTGCGCATTAGCGAGTTAGCGGAGCAGGCCAATATGAGTGAGTCCTCTCTGTACCACAGTTTCAAGCAGATCACCCGCATGTCGCCACTGCAGTTCCAGAAAAAATTACGCCTGCATGAAGCCCGCCGCCTGATGCTCTCCGAGGGATTGGAGGCTGCTTCCGCCAGTTACCGTGTGGGCTACGAGAGTCCATCGCATTTCAGTCGCGAGTATAGTCGCATGTTTGGCCTACCACCGCGAGCGGATGTGAGCAAACTACGTGGTGAGCAGCGGGTGCCAGCTTAATCTGAGGTGGCGTTGCCTTGTTTGAGCACAAACAGGCTGCACCACCCTTCCGGGCTTATATCCCCGTCCACCACAATGCAGGCATTGGGAGGTTGGAATAATTGACAGTCGACACATTTCTGGCCGTTATTCGGGGTGTCCTGATAGTTCACGGCTTCTTTTTTTGCCTTAACCTGGGCTCTCGTACGATCAGTGGCAATAATTGCCACAGGCAATATCGCCAGTGAGCAGCTGGAGAGTTTGAGGAATTTTCTACGGGAAATTGTCGGTTTCTGTTCCATCTGAAAAAGCATCCAAAGTAATTGGCAGGGCCTCAAAAATTCAGATTAGCTGGGCCAGCAATTTTTGCTGAGATCGTTACTTTTTGCAGAAAAAAAGAGAAGTGAGAATCGATCTTATTATTAAGCAAGGGCAGCACATTTTTGCCACCCCTGTTTAATCATTTTTATTGAGTGATAAAGATCTTACCTACAGACTTGTCGTTGCTGCGTGCAACAACACGTACCTTCAAGCCATAAGACGTGATGGCACGACCAGCGTCGGGGATTTCAATATTGGTGAAACTTCGGCGATCGCTAAACACTCGGTGCGGACGGTTATGGGTATCGGTCAGGCTGACACCAAAATCCTCCAGAAGATCCAGATTCAGCTGTCCAACCCAGTCGGTGCTGAAAGTGGCATCGTGAATCTGGTAGCGGGTGGAGGCCACTGAGTCGTCGCTCCACTTCAGGACTTTTTGGTCTGCATCAACTACCCCGAGGAAACCGTCACCGGGGTGGATTCCAACCCAGTTATTGTCGAAGCTGGTATCCGCATACCAAACCAGCAGACCTTCGTTGAAGGTCAGCATTTGTCCGGCCACATTTACGTGTGCCAGGCCTTGGTCAACACCGCGATGTGTGCGCCATTCCAAAAGGTAGTAGTGGTCGTGCAGGCTGTAGCCGGGGTTGCGGCTGAAACCGGCCAGGCTGAAGTTACTTTCACCTTCTGCATCGTCGAATACTGCGGCTTCTCCTCCAATATTGAGCGTAATATCATCAGCATAGAATCCTGGGTTGGCTTCATAAGCATCGGTGATATAGACGAGGGCCAAGTTGAACTGCTTGCCAGCAAAAGCGCTCAGGTCAAACTCTGCATCGACCCAGCCGCTGGAGCTGCCAGTAATTCCGTGGCCTGGGTTTTGTTCGTTAGGGTTGCTCTCGGTGGTAATAGAACCGGGGATACTGGTGAAGCCTTCGCCGAGGTCTACCATAACCGCACCGTAGTCCCAGTCCTGCTCAATGTCATACCAGATTTTGAAGGAGAGGCTGGCGCTCTGCTCATCGGTTAAATCGACCGGAATCACCATTGAATTTTGCAAATTGTTATCGCTGCCACTGAAATAAGCGTATTCACCACTAGAGGGGGTAGCTACTACAACTTTTTTCTGCGGCAGGTCGATACGTACAGCATCGTTGTTGGTGCCCTTGTGCACGGCTTCATCAAGAAGCAGCTCGATGCCATTCGCTGGGATTTTCTCCAGGGAGATGGTTTCGCCATGTAGCCAGTTTCCGCCGTGGTTGTGCTGCAGGTATTCTTTTGCCCAAGCGGAGAAACCAGTAGGCTCTGAGCCAGGGATAATTCCGGCCCAACTACCGCTGGACATCACAGACCAAGAAGATACAGGCTCTCCGCGGCCAGTATTTTCGGGTCCAGAGGTATCATATTCGTCGGGGAGCCCGAGATCGTGACCATACTCATGGCTAACTACACCTGCTGCTGCATCGGCGGGTTGGATAGTGTAATCAAAGGCTGCCATGGTGCCGCCCCAGTCGTCCACTTCTGCGGTTGTGCCAGGGATGGCAAAGACACCGCCAAGATTCCAGCGGTGTGCCCAAATAGCATCTTCACCCAGCTGGCCGCCACCGGCCTCCTCCCCCACGGAGGAGTGGAAAATCATGATATGGTCAACAAGGCCGTCAGCTTCCCAGAAGTTGCCATCACCGTCCAAGTCGTAGCGGTCTTCGATATCAAAATCAGACAGGTTTACCGACGGGTCAGCAGCAGCAGCCAGCAGTGCTTCGCGAACTAGCGCACGAGCATCACCGTTTTCATTGTTGCCGTAAAAAGCTGCCGGCTGGCTTGCGGTATACCATCCAGCTACAGATCCCTCGACTGAATAACTGTACCCGGACTGTTGCCAGTAGAACTGCTGCATGGACAGGAGGGTTTCACCTTCCGGGCCAGTGAAACCCTCCTGGGAGAACAGCAGGTCTGCATAGTGCTGAGCTGCATAATCTTCGTAGTACATGTCTGTTTCCCCAGGCTCAATACTGTTGTGGGGGAAATCGGGGAAGTCCATCAGGATTGCGAGAACTTTTGCTGTGCGAGTGTCACCATCATAGTTTTCAAATTCAATGGGCCCAGGTGCACGGCCTCGGCGATGGAAATGTCCCTTTCCTTTCCCCCTTTTTAATTTGGGGTCCTTAGAACCGCGAGCGAGCTTCATCATTTGTACAGTTTCGCTGGACAAGTCCTGCGGCAAATTTTGATTCTGGGCTGCACGTTCTTTCAAGAACTGGTGCAGGGTGCGTTCCGCCTCGCCGATCGTTGCAGTTTGACTTATGCGGCCTGAGCGCTTAAGCATATCGATCAGTTTGGCTTCGTTTGCGATAACTAAATCTATCTGATTGCCACCTTGAATCTGGGGAGAGGGGGCAGCGTGAGTATTGGCAGCCATCAAGCTGAGGGCGAGGGCGCTGATTGGCAGCAGGCAGTTTATCTTTAGCATTGATCCCTTCTTTTTTGATTTTGATCCTATAAAAACTAACAACCTGAGATGAGAGCTAAAGGTAATTTATTTTTTGCACTCGGTATCTCAGGTTGCACTGACCGATCTTGGTTAGAGTCGGCACTAATAAATCAACGAATCAGGAAAGGTTGGCCGCAATGATTTTTATGTGATGTTCTCGACAGCTTGATCGCTTAAAACTTAATTGTGATACGAGTGGAAATTTAGAGAAGATTGGATTTAATTGACGGGTTAGTCTGAGCTATGTGTAGATGAATATTTGACCAGCATTATAGTTTTTATTAAAAATTTTTCTTTTATTTATTTGGGTTATTTAGCCCATGGCAACCAGAGAGTAATTTGCAAGCCTCCTTCCGGGCGATTTAGCAATTGAATATGTCCTCCATGGGCATCAACTATTTCCCGACACAAGGCTAAACCGAGACCCACGCCCTGCTCTTTGGTGGAAAAGAATGGTAGTAATGCCTGCTGTAGTACTTTTTCACTCATGCCGCAGCCGCGATCAGCAATAACCAGTTTCTGCCCCAGTCCATCGGTACTGATAGTGATTTCAATATCTTCGCTGCTGGAGCCGGCCTCACTGGAGTTTTTGATCAGGTTTAGTAGCGCCTGCTCAATTTGTACGGGATCGAAATATCCTTGGCGCTCTGGCAGCTCCCCTGACAAAGTAAATTCCTGTAATGGAGCGATACGATCGATAAGTGCTTGCCAATTTACGGTCTCACAGCTGGGGGCGGGCAACTTGGCAAAGCTTGCATAGCCCTGGGTAAATTCAGTCAGGTGCTTACAGCGGTCGGCGATAATGTCAAAAACCTTTTCCAGAGCCGCTGCTTTATCTGGTTTGGCAATCAGCATTTTTCCAGAGTGAGCCAGTGAGGAAATTGGGGCCAGGGAATTATTTAGCTCATGGCTGATCAGTCGAATGACTTTCTTCCAAACCTCGACCTCTGCACGGGTTATTTCCCTTGTCATTTCGCGTAAAACAATAAGACGGTGCTTGTGCGCGTTCAGCACGAAAGTACTATTGCCGATATGCATGGAGTGAGTGCCATTCCTATCAGTGTAGTTAAACAGGCCGTTTTCCCAGTTATTAATGGCTTTGGCAATTTCTTCGGGGCTGCTGGGGAGCAGTTTCTGCAAAAGCAGGCCTTGAATGGGCCTGCCCCTGTTGAGCAGTTTCTTGGCGCTGCTATTGGAATAAATGATGTGATCACTTTGGTCCACAAGTAACAGGGCTTGCGGGGAGCTCTGGATTACGGTATCGAGGAGAAGTTCACGCTGGTAAATATGAGCACGTTCGCGACGCAAATGCTCCCCAATTTCATTGTACAAATTGGTGATTTGGCGAAGTTCGTTATCTCTGGGGGGAATCAGGGAGATAGAAAAATCACCGTCGCGGAAATTGAGCAGTCCGCTTTGAAGGGACTTCAGGGTGTTGGTCAAAGGAGCTAGTACCAAACGCATAAACCCCAGGATAACGATAATTCCCAAAAATAGGCCTGTAGCCCAGGACAAGCGGGCATCCAGGCCAAAATATATGCAGAGCCATGGAATGCCGGTAGCAACAGCAAGAGCCATAACAGCGGTGGCAACAATACGCCCTTCAAGGGAGAAATACTTGGACATCAATAGGAAATACCATGCTTTTCCAGGCGGCGATAGAGCGCCTGTCGACTCATACCGAGTTCTCGTGCGGCTTGGGCAATAATGCCGTTACAGCTAGTCAGGGTTTGCTGTAACAGTTCCCGGCTTGGCTCGAAGCTCATGTCGACTTTTTCCGCCACCGGTTGTTCTGGCAGTGCCAAAAGCGCTTCATCGATGGTTTCCTCTTGACACAGGACTGAAGCGCGTTGCATTACATTTTGTAGCTCACGCACATTGCCAGGCCACTGATAGCGGGTCATGGCTGTGAGTGCTTGCGGGGAGAGCTTTTTGGGGTTGCTGTCTTCACCTAAGAAACTTATTGCCAATGGAGCTATATCTTCGGGTCGCTCACAAAGTGCCGGGAGGCGCAATTCGATCACATTCAGCCGGTAGAATAAGTCCTGGCGAAAGCTACCTTCGGTGATGGCTTTGGGCAGGTCGCTGTTGGTCGCGCTGATTACCCGCACTTTTACCTTCCGTGTTTGGCTGCTGCCAAGGCGTTGGAATTCACCGGTTTGCAGTACGCGCAGCAACTTTACCTGGCCGCTGGCGGAGAGCTCTCCGATCTCGTCAAGAAACAGGGTGCCGCCATCAGCGGCTTCAAAACGGCCCTCACGAGCTTTGTTACCAGCGCCGGTATAGGCGCCCGGCTCAGCACCGAATAGCTCCGCTTCCATCAGGTCTTCCGGCAGTGCACCGACATTGACCTTGATAAAGGGGCCATCTCGGAACTGTGAGTTAGCTTGCACAATATCAGCGATTTTCTCCTTGCCGGCCCCATTGGGCCCTGTGATTAGTACCGGCACATCAGATTTAGCTACCTGAGTAGCCATTTCCAATAGTTTCTGCATGTTGTCGCTACGATAGATAATGTCTTGCAGGTCAAAATTCTCTCGCAATTTACTACGGGCATTCATAGCCTGTTGCTGTGAGGCCCGCTGGCGCTTTTGTAGCTCGCCAAGTTCCAGTAGGTTGTTGATAGTGGAAATCAGCTTGTTATCGTCCCAGGGTTTGCCCAGGTAATCTGCCGCCCCAGCCCGGACCAGCTCCACTGCCATCTCAAGCTGTGTCCAAGCGGTCAGAAGGATAATTGGCAGATCTGGATTGATCTCCCGAATAGCAAAAAACAGTTCGCGCCCCTCTTCACCGGAAGTGGTATCTGCGGTGAAGTTCATGTCCTGGATAACCAGGCTTATATCCTTATTTTCACGTAATAGCTGTAGACCAGCCTGGGGCGTGATGGCGCAGAGTGGCTGTAGATCGTGCAGTGATAGCAGTATCTCGAGGGCAGAGACGATACTGCTGTTATCATCGATGATTAGTACTTTATCCATAAGTCCGGGGAGCAAAGTGTTGTGAGCCCATTATGCAATGACTGGGCGGGATGGTGGAACTGCGGGGCCGCCAATGAGAAGGCCCATAGCAGATTGTGAAGTATCCGATACTCCAAAACTATTATTGAGCAGATTGTGTGGCGGGTTGATGGTCGAAGCTAAGAACTCTAGCCAGCTTCCATTTGCCATTCACCTTTTGCCATAGGTGGGTGAACTGTCCACTCTCGCGCAGTACTTCTGTTTTGTCATCATAGATACCGTAAAAGACATGGGTGCCAGTCTGGATTGCGCCGTAGTGATTTAGGGGATAGATTTTGACGCTGTCAGTAATCAGCTCCCGTCTGGCATTAATATCGCTACCATCCTTGCGACGTTTGCACATATTGCGAATACCCTGGAGAAACTCTGCACCTGAACTGGCGGTTTTCCCCCACTTGTCATGATACATTTCAAAATCTTTAGTCACTAATTTATGAGAAGCCTTCAGATCACAGTTATTGAACACAGCATCAAAGAGAACCTGGTCAGCTATTGTCAATTCATCAATTAATTCCTGGGTAATTTGGGGGCCGGGAGTCACTGGGTGTGGCTCTGCCAGCGTAGAAAAGCTGATAAAAGAAAGCCCGATAACGGCCATTTTGGAGATTGTTTTCAGCATGTTCATCATCCTTATTATTTTTGATAGAAGTCAGTTGCCAATATGGCAATGGTCCTAAGGGGATAATAAAAATTTAATAATGTTAAAAAATTACTTTTCCTCTGATGGTCGAATAGCCTGAAAAGCTAATCGACCATCAATTCATTAGAAGTTTTAAACGCTTCTGGTGGCAGTTGCCGGAGAAATGTTTGCGGCACGTATTGCGGGTGTTAGCGCTGCGGCGAGGCTGACCAACAAAACCAGCAGTGCGCAAATAGCCAGCGGCATCAGAGTAAGTGTGGGTTGAGAATAATCGCGAACCATATATTGGTTTGCAATTAATGCGGCAGCACTGCCAATGGCAATACCTGTACCGGCAATTAAGCTATTTTCCAGGAGGAAATAACGGCTGATATTAGCCCGCGTTGCACCGAGAGCTCGTCTTACACCAATCTGTTTGGCGCGTTGGTTGATCCAGAAAATGGTGAGGCCGACAATTCCCAGGGCCACAATAAAGCTGAGCATGGCCGCAACGATTGTTAATACTTTAACCATTAAATTGTCGCGTGCATAACTGCGGGCCACATATTCTGAAAGAACTCTGGTTTTTATTACTCTCTGTGGGTCGCGTTCAGATAACTTCTCGACCAGGGTTTTTAATACCTCATCACGCTTTCCTGGCTCGGTGCGTACCAGATAGTTTGTGTCTTGGGTATTTCTGACGGCAGGGAAAAAGGCTACATTGCCTGCATTTGACCAGCCTACCCAGGCGCCCAGGTGCCGTTCGACAATACCGATGATCTCTATCGGGTGCGAGCTATTGCCATCATAAAGTGGCTTTCCAATTGGATCCTGATTGGGGTACAGCTTTTCGGCAAACTGCCGGGTAATAACTGCAACAGGCATTTCCCTAAGTTCATTGGGGTCAAAAAACTGCATTTCTGCATCCGTGAAATTACGACCTGCAACTAAATTGAGACCCAGAGTATCTATAAAATGTGGTTCAGTATTGTAACGGTTGGAGTTTATCCCGCCGATTTCCTGATTTGGCTGAGTATAAAAAGTCCCAGCAGACCCTGACTGAGACAAAGGTACTTGGTTGGTAACCGTCGCATCTTTGACATGGGGAAGTTCGCGCAGCAACTCCAAATCAGCAGATACCGCTCCAATCATGTCGTAGTCTTGGGGGATTGCCATAAAATTGATGGCAATAATCTCCTCCACAGCTATACCGGTGGGCCGTTCTATTTTTTCGATTCGATCCTGCACAATAACGACAATGTTACTGATGATCGCCAAAGTTAATGCCAGCTGCAGGGCGATTAGCAGGGCAGAAATTTTATTGCGCCAGAGGGCGGACAACATGGGTTTTAGTTCAAGCATGATTCGTCCTTACTGGGTTTTCAGGTAAATGGAGGGATTGGTACGACTGATGCGCCAGGCTGGATAGAATCCAGCTAGTAAGCTGGCAATTAGAGCGAGGCCGATGGCAGCGGTCATCATCACCCAGTCCATCGTGGCTACACTGTCCATTTGCCCCATGGCCAGATAGCGGATTCCACCAATGCCCATAGTTGCGATTAAAATCCCCACAATTCCGCCGATAAGCCCAATCGCAGCGCTCTCAATCAGGTGCTGTGTGAAAATGGCACTGCGACTGGCACCTAGGGCACGGCGCACGCCCGCTTCAGGAGCCTTACGCAGGAATTTGGCGAGCAGCAGAGCGACCGCATTGATTACACAAACCAACAGGAAAGCCAGGGATACCCAACCCAGTACCCGGTTGTCATCGCTGAGGACTTCATTGAGAACCAGCCACTCAGAAGGTTTACTCAAGGCAAACTTTGATGGCCGCTCGAAACGTCCCTGTGCTTTTTCCCCGTTTATATATGCAGTCAGGAAATTTTCATATTGAGCTTTCTGCTCACTGTTACTGAGCTCCACCCAGTATTGAACCCAGACATCCTCACTTTGCAGGAAACCCTCATAGCCTTCCCCACCTCCTGTAGTCCATCCATTGGTATTACCCCAACTGTAAATTTCCAGTTTCCTGTGTAGCCCGAAAGGTATAAATAGTTTTCCAGAGCTGGCAAAGGGGCTGTTGTTGAGGTCGTGAACCTTGGGTGCAGGCTCCCAGTGGTCAACAACACCGACTACGGTAAAAGGTTCACCATTTAATATGATACTTTTGCCCACGCTGTTATCACCGGAAAACAGTTTGTCATTTGTTGACTTAGCTAGGACTACAACCTGATCTGGGGAAACGTCTGCTTCACTATCCCAGGTTCCACCGTAAATAAAAGGCACATCAAATAGGGAGAAAAAATCGTGGGTAGTGACGCGGGTAGATGCCGTGAAAGGGCGTATTGAGGAGTTTTCCAACTCCACAGTAAACCCGAAGCGATGCATGGCAACCTGGCGAGTGGGGATATCTGAGCGCAGCAGCGCTTGTGTATCACGGTAAGTCAGCTGCCAGGGTATTTCATTGGTAGTATCGGCAGCTTCATTAACATCCCAGCTGTCCAATTGTACCGCGAAAAGAACATCGTCCTTATGTTTGAGTGCATTCTGCGACATCATATAGTTGAGGGTGAGTACTGTCATTGAGGCGCCAACACCCACCGCAATGGCGGCGATCATCAGGCCGCTTAATATTGGTGTGCTGCGCAGGCTGCGCAAAGCCAGGGAAATATAATATCCAATCATTATTGTGGTCTCCTTAAGCAGTAGCTGCTTCGGGTTGCACCGTGACCGGGCGGAGGTCGCAAACCTGACCATCCACAATTTGGATATTGCGGTGTGCGCGGCGGGCCAGTTCCGGATCATGGGTAACCATCACGATGGTAGTGCCCCACTCATTGATAAATTCCAGCAACTCCATTACCTGGCGCGCCATCAGAGAGTCGAGGTTACCAGTGGGTTCGTCTGCGAGCAGGAAGCGAGGCTCACCGGCCAGGGCGCGGGCAATTGCGATGCGCTGTTGTTGACCCCCGGAAAGTTGTGCGGGGAGGTGTTTTGCACGGGCGGAAAGACCCACTTGCTCCAGAACTTTCTCGATACGCTTGCGACGCTCTTTGGTGCTAAAGCCACGGTAGCGAAGTGGTACATCGATATTGTCGAACAGGCTCAGGTCAGGAATCAGGTTAAATCCCTGGAAAATAAATCCGATTTTCTCATTGCGCAGGTGGGAGCGCTGGCGGTCATTGAGGTTGCTTACATCCTCGCCATCCAGCAGGTACTGTCCACCTGTTGGGGTTTCCAGTAGTCCGGCGACATTCAGGAAAGTGGTTTTACCAGAGCCACTGGGACCGGTCACTGAAACAAACTCCCCTTCCTTAACTTCCAGGCTAAAGTCGCGCAGCGCGTGGGTTTCGATGGTGTCTGTACGGAAGCTTTTACGGATATTGTGCATGTTTAGCATGGTGATATTCCTTGTTTTAAACTGAAATTTTTAAATCGGTTGTCGATGCGGAATGCAGAGCTGTTTTGGCTTCTGCTATCCGTGTGTAAATTTTTTTCTCAGGGTTATTCCTTCAGAGCGACCAGCTGAGCGTCATTCAGCTCTTCGGCGGCAGAAATAATGATTTGATCTCCCTCCTGCAGGCCGGAAACGATTTCCACTTGTTTCAATCCCAATGCACCGATCTGGATGGGTACCCGCTCCGCTTGTTGTGCATCATTGAGGCGGAAGACATGGCGACCACCGCTTTGGTCGAGGAAGCCCCCACGTTTCACCAGCAGTACACCGTTGCGATTCTCAAGCAGAACACGGGCAGTAAGGCGTAGGTTTTGACGTAAGTTTCCAGGCTGCCCATTGATAAAGCGCACTCGCGCAATAACCTGGCTATTGATCACTTCGGGGGAAATTGCGGTAATCTCGCCGGGTAATTCTTTACCGCCGAGATTGATGGCGACGGCCATATCAAGACCCAGGTCATCGGCATAGTTTTCAGGCACCGCAGCCTCCAGCTCAAAACTGGTGAGATCGACCACAGTGATCAATGCAGCATTGGCTGCAACGGCACTGCGCTGGGAGACGGCCAGGCTGCCGATGGTGCCGCTCACGGGGGAGAGGATATTCAGCTCGCGTACGCGGCGTTGCCGCTCTTCCACCTGTAACTTCTGCTGGGATACCTGTAACTTGAGAGTCTGGGTATCAAAACTCAGAGATTCTTTTTCCAGCTCAGCATTTTGTACGGCCTGTTCATATTCCAGCTTTGCGCGAGCCATATCGTCCTTGCATTTCTCGAAGTCGAGCAGGGAAATAATCTGCTTCTCCATGGAGAGTTCAGCGCGCTTTAACTCCCGCTTGGCAGCGGTGAGATTGACCCTGGCGAGATCGGCCTTTTGCTGGTTTTCCATCTGTTGGCGCTTGGCCTGGATCTTTTGCCTTTGTAACTCTACGGATAGTTGGTTTAACTGGGCTTCCTCCTGGGCCAGCTGGTTGGACAGTTCCGGGCTGTCGAGCGAAGCGAGGAGTTGTCCTTCTTGTACGGTATCACCGGCTTTTACGGCAAATTTGACGATGCCTTGCGCTGGGCTATAAAGAGTAGGGCTATTGGCGGCGACTACTTTGCCCTGGACTACAAGGTCGCGAACCAGGTCGCCGCGCTCTACCTGGGCAATATTGATACGTGACAAAGACAGGGTGTTATCCACTGAGCTGGTGCTGTGCCAGGCGCCGATACCCCAAATTAAGAAAGTGGCGGTAATACCGAGCAGGGCAGATGCTTTATAGGTTTTCGGGTTCTTCCACAGCGGTACGGCTTCGATCTTTGTGTCTTGCCTGGAAGTATCTCTAATCATTGTTGCTTTCCATCTCTCTGTGCGATTGCGGCTGCTTTGGTATTTGGATGCAGCGTTTTTCTGTTATGGATGCAAATCAAAAAAATCTGCTCTACAGGGGGTAACGCAATCCCTATGCCAACTTTTTTGATTATTTTAACTTGTTGATATATATAAGATTTTTTGTTTTTTGGGGGCGGTGTCCAGCTGGTGTAGTGTCCGCTAAAAGTGTCCGCTGTCCGCCTTGTCCGGGAGCTGGGCAGCGTATTTCAGTAGGGAGTTTGGCGCTGCCAATGGTCTCGATGGGGAGGATTTTCGCTGATTGTGGATGGGCGTTCGGGGGTGGAGGCCATACGGGGGCGGGCGGTTTATGGTAGAGTGCGCGACCTTTTTTTGATCAATTCAAATTTATTTGCGTTTATGTTCCTTCCTTCGTTGCTCTCTTCGACCAAAGCTGACTGGTTCGGCAATATACGTCGCGATGTACTCGCCGGCCTGGTAGTGGCCCTGGCACTGATACCTGAGGCTATTGCCTTCTCGATCATCGCAGGGGTGGACCCTAGAGTTGGTCTTTACGCCTCTTTCTGTATTGCGGTGGTCATTGCGTTTGTGGGTGGGCGACCGGGTATGATCTCTGCCGCCACCGGCGCTATGGCCCTATTGATGGTGACCTTGGTGAAGGAGCACGGTCTGCAGTATCTGCTCGCGGCGACACTGCTCACCGGGGTACTGCAGATCATTGCCGGTTACCTCAAGCTGGGCAGCCTGATGAGCTTTGTCTCCAGGGCTGTAGTCACGGGGTTTGTGAATGCCTTGGCGATCCTGATCTTCCTGGCGCAGATGCCTGAACTGATCGGTGGTACCTGGGAAGTCTACGCCATGACGGCTGCGGGCCTGGGTATTATCTACCTGTTCCCCTATGTTCCTGTGATCGGTAGAGCAGTGCCTTCGCCGCTAGTATGTATCCTGCTGTTAACTGCGGTGGCAGTCACCATGGGCGTGGATATCCGCACCGTGGGCGATATGGGCGAGCTGCCGGATACCCTTCCGATTTTCCTTTGGCCAGAGGTCCCGCTGAACTTTGAAACCCTGCAGATCATTTTCCCCTATTCTGCCGGCCTGGCTGTAGTGGGCCTGCTCGAATCCCTGATGACGGCGACGATTGTCGATGATCTGACCGATACTCCAAGTGACAAGAACCGTGAATGCAAAGGGCAGGGTATTGCAAATATTGCGGCTGGCTCCCTGGGAGGGATGGCTGGCTGTGCGATGATTGGTCAGTCGGTGATTAACGTGAAATCCGGTGGACGCGGCCGACTCTCCACCTTGGTGGCCGGTATTGGCTTGCTGACCCTGGTGGTGTTCCTGAGCGATTGGGTTGCAGTTATCCCCATGGCGGCCTTGGTTGCGGTCATGATTATGGTTTCCATCGGTACTTTTGACTGGAGCTCTATCCGCAATCTGAAACACTACCCGCTCTCTACAAATTTGGTGATGCTGGCCACTGTGGTTGTGGTAGTGTGGACCCACAACCTGGCCTATGGTGTATTTGTTGGGGTGCTGCTGGCATCGCTGTTTTTTGCCAATAAAGTCAGCCACTTTATGTACGTGAGCAGTACCCTCGATGAGGCGCAGAGCCGCCGCACCTATAAGGTCATTGGGCAGGTCTTCTTCAACTCCGCCGATAAATTCACGGCTTCTTTCGACTTTAAGGAAGTAGTGGATACTGTGGTGATCGACCTCAATCGCGCGCACTTTTGGGATATTTCCGGAGTAAATGCGCTGGACAAGGTGGTGCTCAAGTTCCGTCGCGAGGGTGCCCAGGTGGAGTTGGTAGGGTTGAATGAAGCCAGTGAAACCATCGTCGACCGGTTCGGCGTACACGATAAACCCGAGGAAATTGAGCGGGTTCTTGGAGGACATTGATGGTCGTGAGCAACAGCGAAAATAATAATGATACAGGTGGTAATGGTGGCACCCCAGCGGTGGTTCTCTCCTGTATCGACGGTTCCCATTACACTGGCGCCGTGTGTGATTACTCAGCTTGGCTGGCAGCCAAGCTGAGTGCGCCGCTCAAGCTGTTGCACAATATCGAACGCAGTAATGTCCCCGCAGTTACCGACTTTACCGGTAGTATCGGCCTTGGCAGCCAGGAAGAGCTGCTCGAAGAGTTAACTGCACTGGAACAACAGCGCGCGCAACTGCTGGTAAAGCAGGGCAAGCTCATGCTGCAAGCGGCGCGTAATCGTGCCGAAGATGCCGGTGTTGGGCAGGTGATCACCTGTCAGCGTCACGATACCCTGACCGAATCCGTAGTGGAGCTGGAGGACTGTATCCGTATCCTGGTGCTTGGAATTCGCGGTGAGGAACACGGCGATGCAGAGCAGGGCCTGGGTGCGCAACTGGAGACCGTGGTCCGCTCCCTGCACAAGCCGATTCTGGTGGTTAACAGGGAATTCCAGCAGCCGCAGCGAATCATGCTGGCCTACGACGGTGGTGAGGCAACACGCAAGGCGCTGGCGCTGATAGCCGAAAGCTCCCTGTTTCACAACCTTTCTTGCCACCTGGTGAATGTTGGCCCGGCGCAAGCGGCAGAAAAGCTGCTGGCCGAAGCCAGTGCAGAGCTGGATAAGGCTGGTTTGGCAGTAACGGCCAGCCACCTGGAAGGTAATACTGTCGAGGCCTTGATTGCCTACCAGGAAGAGCACCAGATTGACCTCACGGTAATGGGGGCATTCAGCCACAACCGCCTGCGCGATCTCCTGATGGGCAGTATCACCGCGAAGATGTTACTCAAGACCCGCCAGCCCCTGTTGCTCTTGAGATAACTCCTAGAGCTCCAGCGCAGCTTCTCTGGGGCTGACAAACCAGCGCAGGGTTTCTGCATCCTCGGGAAGTGGCAGGTTGTAAAATCTGGCGTTGCGCGGTTTGCGGCAAAGTTCCCGCTCCGCGATAGCCAGGTATTCCTTGAGAGAAAGCAGGGGCCGGTCATGCTCTGTTGTGTTGGGCACGGAGTGATTAAAGTCCAACTGTGCCAGACTGGTCGCCGGTTCGGGTTTTTTATTCTGGAAGCGCCACACTCCTTGTGTTTGGTCGAAGTAGTAATAAGGCAGTAATCTCCAGCCGTGGCGAGCCACCAGTGCCACTGCCTCAAGCAGGTATTCGAATACCTCTTCGCTGATGAAATAATTAAAGTTCAGGCGCACCCAGCCCGGCCTCATTAATTTTCTTCCCTTGAGAATCTGCTCCTCTAGCGCCCGACTGTAGGCCATATCAATGCCCAGCAGACTGTGTCCGTAGGGGCCTGCGCAGGAACAGCCCCCGCGGGCTTGAATACCGAAAAGATCGTTAAGAAGCGCCACAACAAATCCGTAGTGTAAGTCCCTGCCACGCCATTTAAGGGACATTGAGACAATCGACAGGCGCGATACTTCGAGATTGCCGAGAACCTCGATATTCTCCTCCTTTGACCAGCGCTCCAGTGCACGACTGACGAGCTGCTTTTCCCTTTGAATAATCTTATCGATACCCACCGTTTGCTGGAGCTTAAATACCATGCCCGCGCGGATGGACTCGATGATGGCTGGAGTGCCGCCCTCCTCACTGCGCTCGGGGTCATCGAGATAGCGGTGATCCTCTGGAGTGACATAGAGCACGGTGCCGCCGCCGGGTGCAGCGGGGACCGTGTTTTGCAACAGCTTCTCATGAACGACCAGAACCCCGGGAGTGCCGGGCCCACCTACGAATTTATGCGGCGAGATAAATACTGCATCTTTTGAACTATCCCCCTGGATACCGTCTTGGCCGCGCATATCAATCGCCATGTAGGGGGCGGCTGCGGCATAGTCCCAGAAAGACAGCGCGCCGTACTTGTGCAGCAGTCGGGTGATGGCCTCTACTTCGGTCACAATACCGGTCACATTGGAGGCGGCAGAAAAGCTGCCAATTCTCAAAGGGCGATCGGCGTAAGCGCGCAGCTGGGTTTCAAGCTTGCCCAGGTCCAGGGTGCCCGCACCGGTAAGTGGAATGGTCACCAGCTCGGCAATACTTTCCCGCCAGGGCAGCTCGTTGGAATGGTGTTCGTAGGGCCCTATGAATACCACCGGTCTTTGTTGAACAGTAAGGCTGCCCTGTAAGTAGGATTTTCGATCCAGGTCTGTCGGCAGGCGCAGGTCAAGGATATCGATCAACTTGTTTATGGCGGAAGTGGCGCCAGAGCCGCAAAAGATAACTTTGTGTTCTTCTCTCCCATTAATGGCATTCCGAATCTCAGCTCTTGCCTCCTCACGCAGCTGCGTGGTTTGGGCGCCAGTGAAAGAGGTTTCACTATGAGTATTGGCATAGTAGGGCAGCACCTGCCGGCGAATAGTGTCTTCGATAAAGGTTAGTGCGCGACCCGATGCGGTGTAGTCGGCATACACCAGCGGTCTCTGCCCGAAGGGTGTGGTGATTGGCTGCATATCGCCAATCACCGAATCGCGAATGCGTTTGATCAGGTCGGTCATGAGTTCCACTTCCTGTATTTATATGGAAATGCACTCTAGTGGTTTGCAACCGAAACAATGTGTCTATCTATCCTGCCTGTGTCATTTATATCGAATCAAAATACCGGTTAATATATTTTTTTCGGCACAAAGTCATTCCGTGATAGGTTGGTTAGAGACAATGTAACTTTTTTCGATCCATGTCAGTGGGAGGGTGATGGAATGGCGGCGGGACTTAACCGGCATGATAGGCAGATACTGGAGTTATTGCAGAGGGATGCGACACTCTCCGTTGGCGATATTGCCGAACGGGTGGGCTTGTCTAAATCCGCCTGCTGGAGGCGCATCCATAAGCTGGAAGAGGATGGAGTTATTGCCGACCGGGTGACCCTATTGGACCAGCACAAGTTGAATCTGCCGCTTACGGTGTACATCTCCATTCGCACCAACCAACACAACGACCAGTGGGCGACTCAGTTCACTGAATTGGTGCAAGGGGTTGCGGAGATTCTTGAGGTCCACCGCATGAGTGGGGACCTGGACTACTTGATCAAGGCGGTAGTCACCGATATGCCCGGCTACGATCGCCTGTATAAGGAGCTGATCAAAGCCGATCTGTTTGATGTCAGCTCCAGCTTTGTGATGGAGACGATGAAGCAGACAACCTGCCTGCCGCTGACATACGCCAATGGCAACTGACTCCTAGTGGCTCTGGCGCTTGCGCCACCACTGGCGGAACTTCACCTCACCGAGGGCCTGGTCGCCCTCAGGTACTTTCAGGCTATTGCGGATTTCCCGCCAGACGTTGGAGTTGAGCCAGAGGTTTAAGACCAATACAACCAGCATGGCAAGGATGGAGCCGAGCCCCGCCAATAACATGTCTTTTTGCGCATCCCAGATGTCTCCCTGGGAACCCAGGAAGGCCATGCCCAACTCCGGTGACACAGTACGCGCCGCCAGCCACTCGATGATTTCATAAATAGAAGAGAGGGCGAAGGTCACATCTACGGGGAAAAAGTACGCCCAGAACCCATGCAGTCCCGCCAGGCGTACAAGTACTTCCCGCACTGGGTAGGCCAGCAGCAGCCCAAAGCTGAAGTGCACCAAGCGATCGTACATATTGCGTTCTGCGCCGAGCCATTCCTGAAGGATGTAGCCGAAAGGCACTTCTGCATAGGTGTAGTGGGAACCGATTACATGCAGGCACATAAACAAGGTAATCAGCGTATAGGACACACTGGAGAGTGGAAATACTCGGGCACTGACCAGGATTAGCGGCAGTGCGGCAAAAACCAGGTAATTCTCTAATAGCCAATCATCGGGATGTAAAGGTTGCCAGGCAGACCAGCCCCAGGCGAAAGCGAAAATAACTAATAAGGATAGGTGAAACCCATGTTTGCGGAGAGTAGACATAACTGCGGAAACCCCACTGCGAATAAGGTATATCGGCGCCAGCATACATCATTGTTCGCTACAGTAAATTACGTTGAGCGATTCTCCTGGCCGCCGCTTAGTGCAGTGCAGGGCGGTGGGGTAGGGCCTCGGTAATCTGGGCTTCCTGGTCCAACAGCTGGCATAGGCGGGCCTCTACTTTCTTGCGGGGAAAATACTGCAGCGCCAGCTCAATAAACAGTTCGTGGTGCCGGGCCTCGCTGTCGGTGATGACTTTATAAAAACTTTTTAGTGGGCCTTCAGGTAGAGCCTCGGCTACCAGGCCAAAGCGTTCACATCCGCGCGCCTCAATAATTGCGGCGGTGAGCAGGCGGTCAAGCAGGTATTCTTCCGTTCCGCGTCGAGTCAGCCTGCGCAGTGCGTGTATATAAGGATCTTTCTCGTCCGGTGCCTGGTATATCCCCCGCTCGTGCATAATCTTGATAACTTGGCGAAAGTGGTTCATCTCCTCTAGTGCCAGATTCACCATGGACTCGACCAGCAATGGTTTATCGGGATAGTGAGAGAACATCGACACCGCCATG
This sequence comes from Microbulbifer sp. GL-2, assembly GCF_007183175.1. Lineage (NCBI taxonomy): Bacteria > Pseudomonadati > Pseudomonadota > Gammaproteobacteria > Cellvibrionales > Microbulbiferaceae > Microbulbifer > Microbulbifer sp. GL-2. The sequence goes on along the minus strand of NZ_AP019807.1, from coordinate 651,187 downwards.
CCAGAGGCCTTCTTTTCCGCTGCGGCATGATCCTGAAGGAAGCGCTTGAAATCGCTGAGGACGACTTGGGCCCAGTCTTTTGGCGTAGTGTAGCGAAGTTGAAACATGGCAGATGACGGTGGCGCAAAGGCGCCATTATACCGCCATCTACAGGGTAGGCTCTAACCAGCTAGCCGGCGCTCGCGTACTTCTCGGTTGCGTTTGGTGGCTCTACGTGCCTGTTCCAGGGACATGCCGGCCTTGGTGTGGGGGGTTGGTTTGCCGTTGGCATCCAGGGCTACAAAGACAATTTGTTCGACTTGTACGATTAGCTGTTGGGTTTGCTTGTTGCGGACCTCGCAGTGCACAGTGAGGGAGCTTTGGCCGATACCCACTACCTCAAAACCGAATTCCACCACATCCCCACAGCAGGCAGGACTGATAAAATCGATCTCTGACATCAGCTTGGTCACCAGCATTGGTGTGCCCATCTGGCAGCCGGCGAAGATGGCTGCCTCTTCATCAATCCAGGCGAGCAGTTGGCCTCCAAACAGGCGCTGGGCGGGATTCAGGTCGCCGGGTTTTACGCAGTGACGCGAATAGTATTTCACACGGACCTTCCTAACTATCTATGGAATAAACACCGTCGAGTGACCACTGATGGAGCTGTTGTCTGTGATCAGACTCGGACTTCTTCTCAGGGGTAACTTGATATCGACATAAGGGATATTGCACACAGCGTGCCAAGGCAAAAAAAGTGTAGCCCAGGAACAAAGGAGGTTTTGAGTGCCCCGAGGCGAAGTTATGGCATGCGTCTGGCGTGATAATTTACTGGTACGCCCTTAAATAGTGCGGTAAGTCACAACAAGTGGGCTTTTAGGCCGCTTTGGCCGCTAGCTAGGATATTCTGGACAACTCTGTCCCTAGCGGGGAAACGCCGCTATGGGACTCACCAGCCACAACCATTAGAATGGCCAGGAACGTGACCTGAGCGTCTTTATTCCCAGGTCCGCCACCGTTTTCCCGATGCGCAGTCAGCGTATCTGTGATCACATAACCACGATTCCCCAAGTGCAAAGGGAGAGACAGTAAGGATGATCATCCAGCCGAAAGTACGCGGATTTATTTGTACCAATGCCCACCCGCAGGGCTGTGCAGCTAATGTGCGTGAACAGATTGAGTACATCAAGTCTCAGCCAGCGATTGAGAATGGCCCCAAGCGGGTTTTGGTTGTTGGGGCTTCCACCGGCTATGGCCTGGCTTCAAGGATTTCTGCCGCTTTTGGCTCCGGTGCGGGGACCCTGGGGGTGTTTTTTGAGAAACCGCCAACCGAAAAGCGCACCGCTTCAGCAGGCTATTACAATTCGGCCGCATTTGAGGCCGAGGCACACAATGCGGGCCTTTATGCCAAGAGCATCAATGGTGATGCCTTTTCTGATGAGGTGAAGGCTCAGGCGATCGAGATGATAAAGGAAGATCTGGGCCAGGTGGATCTGGTGGTTTACAGCCTGGCCTCGCCGCGCCGTACTGACCCAAAGACCGGTGAGCTCTACAGCTCTGTGCTGAAGCCGATTGGTGAATCCTATACGGCAAAAAACCTCAATACCGATAAGTTGGAAATCTCAGATATCAGTGTAGAGCCGGCTAATGATGAGGAAATTGCGGCCACAGTTAAGGTAATGGGAGGTGAGGACTGGGAGCTGTGGATGCAGGCTCTCGGCGATGCCGGTGTGCTGTCAGATAACTGTAAAACTGTGGCTTACACCTATATTGGTGAAAAGCTCACTTGGCCGATTTACGGCCATGCGACTATTGGCAAGGCTAAAGAAGACCTCGATCGCGCGGCTAAGGCCATTACAGAGAGTGGCCAGGCAGCGGCGAATGTTGCGGTGCTGAAAGCTTTGGTAACCCAGTCCAGTTCCGCGATTCCGGTGATGCCATTGTATATCTCCCTCGTTTACAAGGTAATGAAGGAGGAGGGCACTCACGAGGGCTGTATCGAGCAGCTCTACCGACTGTACACCGAGGGGCTTTACACCGATAGTCCTCGTCTCGACAGCAACAACCGCCTGCGTATGGACGATAGGGAGCTGCGTCGGGAGACCCAGGCCAAGATCGAAAAGCTATGGCCGGAAGTGACTGCGGAAAACCTGTTTGAGTTGAGCGACTACAAAGGCTACCAAGCTGATTTTCTCAAGCTGTTCGGCTTCGGGGTGGAGGGCGTCGATTACGATGCAGATACCAGCCCACAGGTGAAAGCTGAATTCAGTTAATCTGTTTTAATCTATCTCGAGTTTTGCAAAGATACTCGACTTGGAGCGGCTCTGCCGCTCCTATCTCCCTTCTCTACCTTCTACTCCCCTACCTTCTACTCCCCCTGGCAACAAAGCGGCATAATCCCCATTTTGCTTTTTAGGGAGAGAAGACGATATGGAATACCGCCAGCTTGGCACCAGCAGTCTCAAAGTAAGCCAGGTTTGCCTCGGCACAATGACTTTTGGTGAGCAAAATACCGTTTCTGATGCCGCAGAGCAGCTGGACTACGCCCTTGATCAGGGAGTCAACTTTGTCGACTGCGCTGAGATGTATCCAGTACCACCACGTCCGGAGACCCAGGGGCGCACAGAAGAGTACATTGGCAAGTGGTTGTCCGCCCGTGGCGGTCGCGACAAGGTGATTATCGCCAGTAAGGTGGCTGGGCGAGGTGAGGCCAATCCTGGAGTGAGGCACTTGCGCTCGGGGCCCCGCCTCAGTCGTGACCATATACTTAAAGCCTGTGATGACTCCCTAAAGCGCCTCGGTACCGACTATATCGATCTCTATCAGATCCACTGGCCCGAGCGCCAGACTAACTTTTTTGGTCGCCTGGGTTATCAGCACCAGGGAGATGATGGAATCAGGATTGCCGAGACCCTTAATGCATTAGAGGAGTTGGTAGAGGCGGGTAAGGTGCGCTATATCGGTATTTCCAATGAGACCCCTTGGGGTATGCACGAATATCTCCGGGAGTCGGTGGTTTATGGCAAGCCACGTATCGTTTCCATTCAGAACCCCTACAACCTGTTAAACCGTACCTTTGAAGTGGGCTGTGCGGAAGTCTCTATTCGTGAGCAGTGTGGGCTGTTGGCTTATTCGCCCCTGGCCTTTGGTGTCTTGTCTGGCAAGTACCTGGAAGGAGCGAAGCCTGAAGGAGCGCGCCTGACCCTGTACGAGCGTTTCCAACGTTACACCAGTGAGCGCAGTAATGTGGCTACTGAAGCCTATGTGAATTTGGCTCGTCAATTCGGCCTGGACCCGGCGCAAATGGCTCTGGCTTTCGTCAACCAGCAGCCGTTCGTGACCGCCAATATTATTGGGGCCACTACCATGGAGCAGTTACGTACTAATATTGCCAGCGTCGAATTGCAGCTCGACAAGGAGCAACTGGCCGCGATAGAAATTATTCACCAGCACAACCCGAATCCGGCCCCGTAAGCAGGGTCTCGCTATCTATAATTGGGAAACATACACGACTGAGTCGACACGAGAACACTACGTGAGCACATAAGGCGGAGCTTTCAATGGAAACGACCGGGTACCATACCCTCAACGATCTCTTTGCCCAGTTGGGCTTATCCTCAGAGGATGCGGCGATACATGAGTTTCTGATTACCCACTATTTGCACCGGCACGAGAAATTGTCCTCTGCGTCATTTTGGAGTGAAGGGCAGAGGGATTTTCTGAGAAGCGCCATTGAGGAAGACTCTGACTGGTGCGTCGCTGTAGATGAACTGGATACCCTCCTGCGCCATTGAGTCCAACTATTACTGCAGCTACAGTCCGTTCCAGCCTGCCTTCCATGGGTTATACTACGCCGAATTCAACCGATTAAGCCGGTATCCTGTTGCCGGCGCTATAGCTATATCCGATGGAAAAACCCCGTTTTCGAGTAGTCCTGCTGCATCCCCGTTACTGGTTGACGTGGCTGCTATTTGCTCTTTGGTTCCTGATTGCCCAATTACCTTACCGGTGGCAGCTAGCTATGGGCACTGGCCTTGGCCGGCTGATGTTAAAGTTCGCTCATAATCGTCGGGTTATCGCCGAGCGCAATCTGGCCCTGTGTTTTCCTGAGCTGAAAGAGGCCGATCGAGCCGACCTTCTCAAGCGTAACTTTGAATCCAGCGGTATCGCCATAATGGAAACCGGTATGGCATGGTTTCGCTCATTAAGCTGGCTGCGTAAACGATTTGATATCGATGGTTTGGAGCAGCTGGAAGAGATTCAATCCCAAGGGCATGGTGTTCTGCTGCTGGCAATGCATTTCACCACACTGGAGATTGGTGCTGCAGTGATGGGTATGAGTTTGACGCTTGATGGCATGTATCGCCCCCATAAAAACCCTGTCTATGACTATATCCAGCGAAAAGGTCGAGAGCGCCACACAGGCGATGGAAGTGTCTATCAACGAAAGGATGTGCGTGGGGTTTTACGTGCGCTGCAGCGTGGTCGTGCGGTCTGGTATGCTCCTGACCAGGATTACGGGATCAAACAGGGGGTCTTTGCTCCATTCTTTGACGTGCCGGCAGCCACGGTAACGGGGACATCACGGTTTGCGCGAGTCGGCCGGGCCAAGGTGGTGCCTTATGCGGTGATTCGTCGGGAGGATGGTTCTGGATATCAACTCAAAGTGTTCCCACCTATTGAGGATATTCCCTCTGGAGATGAACTGCAGGATGCGATTTTGGTCAATCAGTTCATTGAGGCACGTATTCGCGAGGCCCCTGCACAATATATGTGGGTACACCGCCGTTTCAAGACGCGGCCGGAAGGTGCCGACAATGTGTACGCAGGAGTGCGCAAAAAGAAAAAGAAGCGCAGGAAAGTGGCGAGCTAGTCAGGCTGGCATAGATTCTGCGCCCTAAGTAACATACTGGTTCGATTCTGGCGGTGCTATTCCAGGCCGAGCGCGATAATTAAGGAGTGAGAATGTTTACCGGCAGTATGGTGGCCTTGGCTACCCCAATGTACGCAGACGGAAGCCTGGACTGGGATAGTTTGCGCAATTTGGTTGAGTGGCATATAGAGCAGGGCACCCGCGCATTGGTCGCAGTCGGTACAACCGGTGAATCTGCCACACTCGATGTCAATGAACATATCGAGGTAATTCGACGTGTGGTGGACCAAGTGGCAGGTCGTATCCCAGTTATTGCGGGAACCGGGGCCAACTCCACCTCAGAGGCGATCGAGCTGACAGAAAATGCTGCTCGCTGTGGCGCCGATGCCTGTCTGCTGGTGACGCCTTATTACAACAAGCCGACCCAGGAAGGGCTGTTCCAACACTATAGAGCTATCGCAAAGGCGGTAGCTATTCCGCAGATTCTCTACAATGTGCCGGGGCGCACTGCAGTGGATATGCTGCCAGAGACAGTGCAACGTTTGGCCGCTATCGGAAATATTGTGGGAATCAAAGAAGCAACTGGAGACCTGGAGCGGGCTAAAGTTCTATTGGATACTTTGCCAGAGGGCTTTGCTGTCTACTCTGGAGATGATTGCACCGCGATGGAACTGATCCTGCTGGGCGGTCAAGGTGATATCAGCGTCACTGCCAATGTAGCCCCGGCAGCAGTCGCCCAAATGTGCGAAGCTGCTTTGACTGGGGATGCTGTGACTGCACGGGCGATTGATCAGCGTATCCAAATATTGCACAAAGCGCTGTTTTTGGAGTCCAACCCGATACCTGTGAAGTGGGCTCTTCGGGAAATGGGGCGTATAGACGGGGGTATCCGCCTGCCGCTTACCAGCCTATCTCCTGAGCATCATGCTACAGTGCGCGAAGCCTTGCGTAGTGCCGGCGTGCTGTGAACCCGCGAACCGAGAATTAACCAGGAAAGCTTTAATGAACAAATTGACCGTTGGAGCCGCGCTCTGTATTTCCAGTCTTACCCTGGCAGGTTGTGGCGTGCTCGGCAACGATGGCTATTTCCGCGACCGCAGTAACGATTACCAGCAGGCCGATAGCCTGGCGCCGCTGCAGATACCTGAAGGTATCAATGCCAAGCATCAGGAAGAGCTCTACGAGATTCCCCAAATCGCTGGAAATGGGCTTGAACAGAGTGACTTTGAGGTTCCGCGGCCGCAGGCATTATCAGTCAATGCTGGAATGGAGCGGGTGAAGATACAGAAGCTGGGTAACAGCCGCTGGGTGTTGGTATCCCAGCCCCCGGAGGAGGTCTGGCCGCAGCTGCATTATTTCCTGCGCACTTCAGGTCTGCGTGTAGAAATGTCTGACGCCAGTGCCGGTATTATGGAAACGGCGTGGATGACGTTTAACGAAAGCCCCGGTACCAAAGACAAGTACCGCTTGCAAATCGAGACCGGAGTCCAGCCTGATACTACTGAGATTCATGTGCGCCACCTGTCGGTCGCAGAGGACTCCCCTGTTGGAGGCACGGTTAATTGGCCTCAGCGCTCCAGTAGCCCAGAACGCGAAGGCTGGATGATCGATGAAATGTCCACTGCCCTGGCTAGCGAATCCACAGGTGCCTCCGCTTCACTGGTGGCCCAGGCTATTGGTGGCAGTACAGTCAAGGTTCAATTACGTGAGCCAGTTGGCCACGAGCCCTATATCTCTATGGGATTGGAAATGGAGCGCGCCTGGGCGACCGTTGCTCACGCAGTTAACGCTGGAGGCTACCGCCTGCATCGTGAAGACTCCGATATCGGTCTTTTCTACGTTACCTACGATGAGGAGCGTGAGCTGGCTGAAAATGAGGAAGAAGATGGTGGTTGGTTTTCCTGGGCCAGCAGGGATAAAAAAGAAGACGAATTGGCCGATAGCGCTGACCAGATTACTCTGCAGCAAATTCTCGCCGGTATTGATACGACTGAAGGTAATGAGCCGCCTTTATTCAAGGAGATAAAGGGACTTGGTGTGGGCGCTGATCCTGAAGAAGAATACCCTGGCTACCTGATCGTTATTCGTGGCAATGACGATGAGATCGAAGTGCGCATACGTGATACCCGTGGTCAGCCTCTGTCCAGAACCAAAGCTTCCGAGCTCTTGCTTTCTATCCAGCAGAATCTGATTTGATGGGCTTGCGCTTCGCCTCACTGGGAAGCGGCAGCAAAGGCAACGGTACTCTGGTCGCCAGTGGCGACCAATGCCTGCTTGTTGATTGCGGCTTTACCATCAAGGAAACCGAGCGGCGTATGGCGCGGCTCGGTCTCACCCCTGCCGATCTCTCCGCGATTTTAGTGACCCACGAGCACAGCGATCACCTGTCTGGGGTTGCACCGCTCGCTCGCAGGTATGGACTGCCTGTTTACCTGACCCCCGGAACCCTCCGAGCCCGAGATATTGGAAAGTTGCCCGAGGTGCACCTGATTGAAGGCCATCAGCCTTTTAATGTTGCAGATATTCGGATTACACCGGTGGCAGTGCCCCATGATGCGCGGGAGGCCGCACAGTTTGTATTTCGCAGTAGCGGCAGCAGCCTTGGTCTCCTGACTGATTTGGGCACGGTAACCCCTCATGTTGAGGCCCATTTCGGGGGATGTGATGCCCTGGTGTTAGAGGCCAATCACGACCCCCAGATGTTGGCCCAGGGACCTTACCCCCCCTCCCTGAAAAGGAGAGTAGGTGGAGCATATGGTCATTTAAGCAATCAGCAGGCAGCCGGATTCCTCCAGCGTGTGGGCTATGAGCAGTTGCAGCACCTGGTTGTGGCCCATATCAGCGAGAAAAACAATACACTGGAGCTGGCCCGTTCGGCGATGGCGGACATGCTGGAAAGTGTTGAGAACTGCATTTTCGCTTGCCAGCAAGAGGGTTTTGACTGGCTAGCTGTCGAAGCCCGGGGATAATTCCCACTTGGGTCCCAGCCGACCGGCTTGGGACGACTCAATATAAAAACGCTTGCCTGAGTAGGGCCTGCCTCTGATTGCTCAAGGGATGGAGTGCACGTTGGAAACACTACTGGTTTATTTATTGGTGGGCGCTGCTGCGGGTACTATCGCCGGCCTTTTTGGCGTTGGTGGAGGCCTGATTATTGTCCCGGCATTGGTGTTAGTTTTTACCGCTATGGGTACCTCCCCGGAAATCCTTACCCATATGGCTGTGGGAACATCACTCGCCACGATTGTTATTACTTCTATCAGCTCTGTGCGTGCGCATCACAAAAAAGAAGCTGTAGACTGGCAATTGTTCTTGAAGATGACTCCTGGAATACTGCTGGGCTCCTGGGTGGGGGGGATGACTGCGGAGTTATTACCTGGGGCCTGGTTGCAATTACTGATTGGCATCTTTGCCATATTTATTGCTATCCGCATGTGGCTGAGTGGGCTGCGCCATGGCCAGGTTGAAGAAGGGGCTGGAAACCCGCCAGCGGCGCCACTATTAGCCGCTGCCGGTGCTGTGATTGGTTGGGCTTCTGCGATTTTTGGCATTGGTGGAGGCTCACTCACCGTACCATTCCTATCCCGCTGTCGTGTGCAAATACAGCGCGCAGTTGCTACTTCTGCAGCTTGTGGATTGCCCATCGCTTTAGCCGGAGCACTGAGCTTTACTGTACAGGGTTGGAACAATGCCCTGCTACCAAACTGGAGCAGCGGCTATATTTACTGGCCAGCTTTCCTTGGGATTGTTTTAACCAGCACCCTGTTTGCCCGCTTTGGGGCCAACCTGGCTCACCGACTTCCGGCAAAGTGGTTAAAGCATGGCTTTGCTGTATTGCTTTGTGTGATTGGAGTTCGATTTATCTGGCTTAATAGCAGTCTATTAATTACATAAAGCTACCCGCTGCCTCTATTAACAATAAATATTTGATGGGAGCTCTTTAGCTGACCGCAGTTAGCTCGCTTGTTTTAATCATTATTTTAAATGCTGATAGGCTCCTTCAATATGGAGCAACCCCCTCCAAATGACTTGATGATTAGTTCTATCGTTTTTTGTGACTAAACTGAAACGATATGGATATTTTAGTTATTTACCTATTGCTCGGTGCAGTTGCCGGTACTGCAGCAGGTCTTCTGGGGATTGGCGGGGGCCTGATTATTGTTCCGGCACTGGTACTGATTTTTTCCGCTACAGGTATCTCCCCTGAAGTGTTGACCCATATGGCGGTGGGTACCTCTCTTGCAACAATTATCGTAACTTCAATTAGCTCCGTATGGGCTCACAATGCAAAAGGTGCCGTGGACTGGCACTTATTTTGGGTTATGACTCCTGGGATACTTTTGGGCTCCTGGCTGGGGGGAGTTACGGCCGATTTATTGCCCGGCGCCTGGCTGCAGCTGTTTATTGGTATTTTCGCCATAGTAATGGCCTTCCGTATGGGTTTGGGCAGTTTGCATTCAGGTGATTCAGTAGAGGGCGGAGCCAATCTACCGGGTTCATTCCCGCTATTGTATTCGGGGGGAGTCATTGGTTGGCTCGCCGCTATCTTTGGTATTGGTGGGGGGGCTCTTATTGTGCCTTACCTGTCACACTTTCGTGTAGGTATGCAGAAAGCGGTTGGTACCTCTGCTGCTTTTGGTTTGCCGATTGCAATTTCCGGGTCACTTAGTTTTGTTGTGCAGGGGTGGGGTAACAAGTTACTCCCGAGCTGGAGTAGTGGTTATATTTATTGGCCAGCTTTTTTGGGGATTGTTGTGACCAGTATATTTTTTGCCAAATTAGGCGCGAGCTTGGCCCACCGATTTTCAGCTGAACGGTTGAAGTTTTGCTTTGCTATATTGCTTTGTGTGATTGGGGTTCACTTTATCTGGGAAAACTACAATTTAATCACTGGCTAGCGCTAGATGTAATTCTGGGATGGAAGGCTTAGTTGGTGTTTGATTGTAAAAAAGCCGCTGTGAACAGCGGCTTTTTATTTTGTTGGACTCAACTGCTAGTGGTTTCTATGCAGTTTTAGTACTTGCTCCAGAAGAGGTTGCCTGCTGGACCCCGCCACTGTCGTTTTCCCAATACTTTGACTTCAAGCTGATCAGGGCCAGAATGATGCCAATACTGATGGTAAACAGGCTGATTTGTAGGTAAAGGCTTGGCATTTCAGCGACATTGTTAGGATCAAAGTGTCCAGCCAGCAGGCCTGAGAAAATATTGCCAATGGAGTAGGTCAGTACAAAGACACCCATCATTTGGCCGGCGAAGCGACGTGGTGACAGCTTGCTGACCGCACTCAGGGCAACCGGGCTCAGGCAAAGTTCACCAACGGTGTGTAAGAAGTAGGTGGTGATCAACCAGTAGGGCGCCACCTTCAGGCCTTCAGCCGCATACTGGGCTGCGAAGAACATGACCAGGAAGCCGGTGGCCATAATAATAAGGCCAATTGCACACTTGAGCCCGTAGGATGGGGTAATCATCCGTTTGCCGAGGTTAATCCAAAGAGCGGCGAAGAAAGGCGATAAAGTAATGATAAATAGTGAGTTGAAGCTTTGTAGCCAGGATGCTGGCATCTCAAAGGACCCGATAAGACGGTCGGTGTAATCGCGGCCGAACAGGTTGAGAGAGGAGCCAGCCTGCTCGAAGCCCGACCAGAAGAAGGTGGAGGCCACACAAACCAGGAACAGGGCCCACATTTTCTTTTTCTCGGAAACGCTCAGCCTACCGCCGTAGTAGATGAAACCGAAATAGGCCAGGAAGGTCAGGGTGAAGGCTACAGCTACATACTGGGCCATGACGGTTGGGTTGATAGTGATAGTACCATTCATAGCCAGACCGGTGATCATGGCTACGACGACGGCGATTGCGCCAATGATTCGCCACGCTAATTTGGCTTTCTCTGGGGCTAAGGGGTTTTCTGGTGCCAGACTGGCATCACCCAGATTGCCGATGGTCCTGCGGTACTGGATCAGGCCGATTGCCATCCCGACTGCTGCGGCACCAAAGCCCCAGTGCCAGCCGACATTTTCACCAAAGTATCCACAAATCGCATAACCGAGTATGGAGCCGATGTTGATGCCCATATAGTAGAGTGCATAGCCACTATCACGACGAACATCATCGGGTTGATAGAGGTGGCCGACCAGGGCACTGATGTTAGGTTTGAGTAAACCGGTACCGCAAGCAACCAGAATCAGGCCAATAAAGAAACTGCTATCAGTAGGGATCGCCAGAACGATATGGCCACACATAATAATAATGCCGCCATACCAGATGGTCCGCTGTCCGCCAAGCAGGCGATCCGCAATCCAACCGCCCGGTAAGCCGAGGAAGTAGACCGCACCAGTGTAGAGGCCATAAATAGCCGTAGCAGCAGCGACAGTGAAGGCTAACCCTTCTTCTTGTAAGCTGGCGGTCATAAACAGTACAAGCAGGGCGCGCATACCGTAGTAACTCATTCTCTCCCACATTTCAGTGAAGAAAAGCGTGGAAAGCCCCTTTGGGTGGCCAAAAAAGCCCCCCCCATTCTGATGTGCACTCGACGACATAAGCTGAATTTCCAGTTGTTATAGCTCTAGTAGGGTATGCGGCGGCATACCGGGTACATCTCTATTGATCCTGAGCAATTGCTCACTGTGACCAAGTGGTCCTCTCGTCAGGAGAAACTATATCCCCTCAAGATATTGATTCGGGATACGTTAGCTAACCAGTTCATTTCCTTGCCATGAGAAAGTCTTTCTCGTTGAGCCCGGTGATTGAAACTGGCGAGCTAGCCTCCAAAGCAATTCCAGAGTTTAACAGTTGTCCAATTTCCAGGCGAATCGTTGACAGGATATTTGGGGAAATGGCGATGAGGTACTTTCTTTAATAGTAAATTAGTGGTAAATCCTGTGTAACAACCTATATCAAGGGGAAAATAACAATGAAAGCCCCAATGGTGCTTAGCCTGATCTTGTTTCTGGCAGCCTGTACAAGTTTGCCTCCAGCTGATGAAGCCGCGGTAGACCTGGCCCCGATCCTCAGTGGTGAGGCGATCCTTGGACGTGCCGTTACCCTGGAAGAGCTACCCTCGGAGAATCTCCTTTGGCTCGACTCTGAAGTGCGAGCCTACCTTGCGACGCTGGCTCCCAATTCAGACTCCCGCAGTCGTCTCGCCGCCCTGATACGGGCCTTTGAGGAGCGCGAGTTTTTAGTGGAGTACGATGAAAGCAGTACTCTGTCAGCAATGGATACTTATCGCCAACAGAGAGGGAACTGCTTGGCGTTCACATTGATGATGGTGGCTATGTCGCGGGAGTTGGGGGTTGAAGCTTATTTTAATCAGGTGGAGGTCCCTCCAGTCTGGAGCCACGACGAGGCTGAGACCTTTGTGCTTTATCGGCATGTCAATATGGTCTCTGAAAGTCTCCGCGGTCGCCGTGTAGTCGACTTCAACCTGTCTGCCTATGATCCAGCATATAAGCAGCGTAAGCTGGATGATACTACGGCCTTCTCACTCTTTTACAGTAATCGAGGCATTGAACTGATGCGGGAAGGGGAGCGGGAACAGGCTTTTTTATATCTGCGTAAGGCTGTTGAACTGCGCCCGAAGAGAAGTGACTTGTGGGCTAACTTAGGGGCGTTGTATAGCCATTTGGGTTTCTTAGACGAAGCAGAGAAAAGTTATCGGCATGCCCTGGCCTTTCAGAATAATAACCTCGTTGCGATCAGTAATTTAGAGGGCCTGTATCGTTATATTGGTCAAGATGACCTCGCGGATGAATATGCTAAACGCGCTCACTATCATAGGAACCGAAACCCTTATTATCTTTTTCACCGGGCGCGAGATGCGTATGAGCTTGGTGATTTTAATCGAGCAGAAAATGACTTGCGTAGGGCTATTCGGCGGCATGAGGGGGATCACCGTTTTCACTTTCTCATGGGACTCACAAGGTATGAGCTCGGGAATATGACCGCATCAAGGGAGAGTTTTAAAGAAGCGTTTTCACTGGTAAGCAACTCTTCAACGATAAATGCTTATAAGCGCAAGTTGAACTTGATAATGGAGAAGCAGCGCTAGGCTGTTGCTAATTTCAGGCCACACGGTATGGATGTACTTAACTTATGTCTGAAGAAAGTTGCGAGAATAAAAAAAGGGGCCATAAGGCCCCCTTTTTTGACTTTTAGAGTCGAAGCTTAGAACTGGTAAGTAACACCAGCCCAAGCGTAACGGCCCTGGAAGTCATAAGTGCCGTTCCAGTCGCTACCTGAAGTGGTAGACGGCTCACGGTCAGTTACGTTGTCGATACCGGCAGACAGGCGCATTGCTTCGTTTACATCCCAGCCTGCCTTCAGGTTCAGGTAGGTGTGAGAAGGTACGTCAAGGTATGGGCTGTGGCCGTCACCGATGTACTGTACGTCAGCACCGAAGTCCCAGTTGTCAGCATACCAGGTTGCGCTGGCCAATCCGCGCCATTTGGTGAAGACATCACCAGTAGTACCAATGTAGTCCACCCTGTCAGTGGTCTGGTCAGTCTGGGAGTTATACTCTTCGTATTCCAGCAAGTGAGTTGCTTGAGCACGCAGAGCCAGTTTTCCAGCATCGTAGTGGAAGTTCTGTACAACATCGATATCAATACCGCTGGTATTGATTTCACCGATGTTCAACAGAGAGCCTTCAAGGTATTCGATCTGGCCGCTGTTGCTACGACGTACCAGTGCACAGGCAGCAGCATTGCTATCGCGGTAGCAGTCATCCAGGATCTGTTGGGTATCAGCTGAAGTGATCGCGTCCTCAACTTCGATTTTGAAGTAATCGAGGGTGATGGACAGATCTTCAGCAAAAGCGGGAGTCCAGACAATACCTGCGGTGAAGCTCGTCGACTCTTCCGGCTGTAGATCTCCGTTACCACCGATATTAGTGGGAACCTGATTGCCAGCCTGAGTGAACCCAGAGCTTACCATGCCACAGTTCGCACCCTGCCCATCTTCATTGTTACTGCTGGTGTCACATGGGTCGATCAGGTACTCATAACTCTGGGCGGTGCCACTATAGAGCTCATAGATACCTGGTGCGCGGAAAGCAGTAGACAAGCTAGTGCGGAAACGCAAGTTCTCAGTTGGTGCGTATACAGCCCCAAGTTTATAAGTTGCCTGACCACCAAAGGTGTCATAGTCGGAGTAACGTAAAGCTGCGTCAACAGAGAGTTCGTCCGCAAACTTAACGCCAGCCAGAATCGGCAGATTAAATTCTGCAAAAACCTCGGTTACAGCAAAGTCACCAGAGGTGGCATCCTGCTGGTTACTGAAGGTCTCACCAAGTTGGGTTTCTTCACTTGGATTAAATTCGCCAGACTCTTTACGATACTCAACGCCTGCAGCAAAACCAAGTGCACCGCCTTGCATTTGTACCGCTTCAATGTCGCCAGTCAGACTGGCTCCAACGTTGAACATATCGTATTCGTTGTCTTCACGGTCGGTGTAGCTGATGTAGTCGATGACATCATTGCTCATTCCGCCGAGGAACTGGATATCTTCCTCTGCAATACCGCTAACGCCGTCAAGAATCTCCTGAACTCGTGTCTTGCTGATGGAGTTACCAACGGTGTTCTCACCTTCATTCTTGCCGTAGCTTACGAACGCATCCCAGCCCCAGCCATTGGCGAAGTCTCCACGTAAGCCGCTAAGGATGCGATAGGTTTCAGTTTCCTGTTCGGAGTCGCGGGTGCCACCGGCAACCGGACGCAGGCGTACATCACTGAGGCCATCTTGCCAATTTTCACCATGAGTTGCCTCAGGTTCCTCAGGCTTAAACCCATCAGGACTGCCCTGGGCCTCCCACTCTGCTAAAGCAGCATTGTAAGCCGCTAAATCAATTTTGTAGGCGTCTTCAGCATCTTGCCAAGCATCAGAGAGTTGGGATTGAACCTCTGCAGAAAGATGATCTGCAGTGATGTTCAGGCCATTGCCTGCGTACATTGGCTGTGCAGCAAGTTGCTGATTGGTAGTTTTGGTAGTGTAAGAGCCCTCGGCATAAGCCTCGATAGAATCTGTAATTGAGAAGGTGCCGCTTCCAGTAAAGCTGGTACGCTCCATAGCTCCAGATAGCCACATGTACTGGCCAATATCATAACCGGCATACTTACCTAAAGTAGTTCCATCTTCAGCAACGCCAAAGTTACCGTAAGAGGTAAAAATATTACCGGTAGGGGACATGGAACTTTGCAGTCCAGCCCAGTCACGGTCTGTATAGGCAATTTCATCGCGCTTGCTGTGGGTGATGTTACCGATGAACTGGCCGCGATCAAATTCTTTACCGAAAGTAATAGACAGCTCGCCGTTCTCACCGCCGCCCTCTTCTGTAGCGCCTGCTCGTGCGTTGATGCGAACACCGTCAAAGGAGTCTTTCATCACAACGTTGATGACACCAGCAACGGCATCAGAACCGTATACGGCAGAGGCGCCGTCGGTTAGAACTTCAATACGGTCAATCATATCTACCGGGATATTATTCATATCCACTGCAGAACTTACGCCAGAGCTTGAGGATACGAAGCGACGGCCATTAACCAGTACCAGAGTACGCGCTGAACCCAGGTTACGCAGGTCCACAAATGACAGACCAGCACCGCCATTATTGTCATTAGCATTGATACCGGTAGTACCCATGGATGGAAGCTGGTTCAACAGCTCATCAATGGTGCCTACACCAGAACGCTGGATAGCTTCGGAGTCAACCAAAGTAATTGGTCCTGTAGTGGACAGCGGGTCACGAGCGATGCGTGATCCGGTAACTACTACTTCTTCAACTTCGGGTCCGGGAATGGATTCCTGGGCTAGTACGCCTGTACTGGCGATCGTGCCCAGTGCGGCTATGGCAACGCTCAGTTTGGTCTTAATCATAGTGGAACCTTCTTATACTTAAGGTACTTATAATGCTTTTAGATCATAATATTCGTGTAGAACGAACATGACTTTAATGCATTAAAGGGAAATATGGAACTATCTTGATGATTTATTGACCACTTGAGAGATTTCTTCTGTAGAGCTTCTTGAAGATTTTGGTTGTTTATTGATCTTTTTTGGACTGAAGCACTCAAAATCTAATAAAAATTGGTTTGAGTTTTCAATTTTGGGCTTTAATTTAGTTGAAATTTTTTTTTGAGGCTTGGGCTGGCCGAGGGGAGAGGAAGAGCTGGGGCGATCGAGTGAGAGCTAAAGTCAAATGTAAATGCTCAACTAACCCTATCCCCCCGATTCATTTGGTAAACGCGCTTTTGCTTCCCTCCTATAAATTCCAGGGCAATAAAGCTTCAATTGCACTAATCGTTTGCGCTCGCGGTAGGTCATTGTAAATCCGGCGTAGATAACAGTATGGCTCAAGACTATTCGCTTTGGCGGTTTTGATTAGACAATATAATTTGGCACTGGCACTTAGTGTCCATATTAAATATGTTGCTGAGTTTGTTGTGGGCAAGTTTGAATTTTTTTCAACATTGAGCTTGCGAATACGGCTTCTATAATTCACCAACTCCATGTGTTGGCAGGGGATTTTACTCTGTAAAGATTTTATGCCGCAGAAGGCTTGATAGTATGGATTTCGCTTCCATTGGAGCTCAACATTTCCGGTGCTTAAATTTTCTAGTTGCTTGAGAATAAGTTGGTCGATGAGGATGCGAATGCTTGGTCGGCCTTTTTAGTCAGAATAACAGTGCCCGAAAGTACGATCAAAGTCTGTCTATGGAATTGCTTTTAAGGGCAGTAACAGTGGATTTGAAGTATCAAGGTGATCGAGGAGATCGAAACCAAAAAACTGGCTTGTTGGTACTGGTCGGTGTTCGTGAGCTTGATTACTTTTGAATATTTCGAGGAAAATTTGACTCAGAATAGCGAAAACTAGTCGAAATGGCTCAGCCACTTATCAATACAGCCCTAAAGTTATGAGACCTAGCGGTTTTTTAGGGGCGACTATTTAAGGCTTATTGAGGGGCTGATTCGAGCCTGGAGATTGTGGAGGCGGAATCGCGACTATTGGGTTTCCTACATAAAAGTATAGTGAATTTAGCTTCTACGCAAACCTATAAAATGAAGCCCTAGCTAAGCCAGGGCTTCATTTTTTACAAGCGTGTTGTATTTAGAAAGATTGTTGCAAGCGAACGTAAAGACTGCGACCTAACGGGTCATACAGGCTGGTCGAATATCCACGATAGTATGTTGGGGAGTAGAAATCAGCTTCTTCATCAAATATATTGCGTGCACCTAAGGTAATTTTACCATTCCAAGGCGTGTTATAGCCAACTTGCATATTGTGGCTTGTATAAGCACCAACATCTTCATAACCCGCTAAATCAAAGAGGTTTTCTTGCGCGGCAATATGGTTAATATGCCAGGAGGCAAAGTAGTCATTATAGGACCAGTCGACACTCAGGTTGGCACGGAAATCGGGCTGGCTAAAATCACCCACAAGCTCGCGGACTTCATTGCGAATGGGGTCATCTTCATCCCACTGTGAGATGTAGCTTAAATCCGCACCAAAGGCGAATACACCATATGCAGAATCTAAGGTATAAGTAGTCGCCAGGTCATAGCCGGTTGTTTCTACACCGTTGTAGTTCACTACGCCAGCTTGAATGGAGTCTACCTTGCCATTTGCTAAGCGGGTAACATTAGAGCTGCTGCCATCTTGATCCAAAAACAGAATATCTTCAGCATCGATGGCCTGGATGCGCTGATCATACTGGATATTGTAATGGTTGAACTCAATAGTGAGATCATCGTTTACGTCCCAGACAAAGCCGAGGGAGTAGCTCTCAGACTCTTCAGGGTCCAGGTTTGGATTGCCTCCATTGAGCGTCTTGTGTTGAGCGTCAGTTTTACAATAATTGGTATCACTAGCCGCATTGCCTAGAGTGTCACAGTAGTAATAATCGTATGCGCCAGGGAAACCAAAAGACTGGCTTGCAAACATATCGTTAAGAGTTGGAGCGCGGAAGCCTTCTGACCAGCTGGCACGTAGTAGCAAGCCTTCCATTGGGCGCCACATGGCACCTAATTTAGAGGTGACCTTATCATAGCTGGTGTCAATAACAGCCAGCCCTACATCACCTTCCTGTTCATATTCATCGTAGCGAACAGCGGCGTTAAGCTCAACATCTGCCGGAAGTGCGAGAATAAATTCTGCGTATGCAGAAGTCCGATCTTGAGTCGAGTAGACGTCATCGCCTCCAGAGCCACCAGAGACGCCCCCAAGGCCTGAGGTAATGTCACTGATTTGGTCAAAGCTGAATTGCTCAAGCTCGGCGCCAAGAGCAGTGCTCAGAGAGATGTCGCCATTGCTCCATAGCTCACCGCTAATGGTGGCATCAAAAATATCACGCTCCTGCACAGTTTCATAAGTTCCTGTATGAGCTGCTAGGGCGTAAAATTCAGATACGTATGCTAGGTAGTCATCAGCATTGCGCTCGGCAACATTGAGTACATCGAACTCTTCATCGTCAATCATCTGTTGGATGGTCGCATCGACAATCAAGTTCGTGCCGCGGACGTTTTCATTGGCAAGAGTATGCTGGTAATTAATGGAGTAATCCATACCGTTCAGTATGTCCAGTCCACCTTCAATACCGAAGACCAAGTCAATGTTGTCACGCTTAGTGTAGGTATCGCGATTGCCTAATGGGGCGGCGCGCATAGAGATGGCTATTTCTTCGCCAAATGGGTTAAGGGGATTGTCCGCCTCCATGGAGACAGTATTAGTACTTACTGGAGTTGGCGCAAAGCGTGTTTGACCTTCATTTTTATGTGCAGTAAGGCGAGCGTTGAAGGTCAAATCATCTGACAAGTCCAGGCGGTACTTTGTCATGATGGTGTCTTTGGTGGTTTCAGGAAAGAGCCAGGTTACGTCAGAGTAGGCATATAGACAGCGATCAAAGGTCCCCGGTGTAGTGCTCGCGATATTACCGCAGAGATCTCCTTGCGCGGATCCAATCCAGTCTCCGTCAGCATTTTCTACATTGGGGACAGGTGAGTAGCTTGAAGTTCCAAAAAGCTTTCCAACAAACTCAGTATCAGCAATAGAGTCTTCTGTGCTGTGTTCATACACAAAAACAAGAGACGATGTATCAGTAGAAGTACCGGCAGCAATCTCAATTTTGTTGCTATCTGCACCGTCAACGGATGTTGGACTGGAGGTGCTAGCAGTAACTGTTAAGCCGTTCACATCCCTCTTGGTAATAATGTTTACCACGCCCGCAACAGCATCAGAACCGTAAATAGCAGAGGCGCCGTCCTTGAGAATTTCAATGCGTTCAACCAAAGCCATCGGGATTTGGCTAACATCCTGAGTCTGACCTCCACCATAACCTAGGCCAGGCATGCGGCGGCCATCAATTAGTACGAGAGTTGCACCTAGACCGCGCAGGTTTACTTCCCGAGTGGTGCCAGCTCCAGACCCTTGTCCTGATGTGCCACGAAAGGAGCCAAAGCTATTGGCGCTCAGGTTCTGTAATACATCAGCTACAGTGGCATTGCCACTTAGGTCAATATCGCTGCGGTCGAGAACGGTAACTGGAGAGGTGCTTTCTACCTCTAGGCGCTTAATACGCGACCCAGTTACTACAACCTCTTCCACCAGGTCAGCGTCTTCTTGAGCGAAAGCAGGCATAGTCGGAACCATGATCGCTACCGCAGTAAGGCCTAAAGCGCCTTTGACGGCTGCAGATAGGAGATTCTTTTTCATTGTCAATCCTCTCTTGATCGTTGGATTTATAGTCTTTTGCCATAAGTGGCGATCGTTGAAAGTGGCTACCCCCAAGTGGCCACTTCCCTCCCAACACTATTCAAGACGATTGGCGTGGCAAAGCCCTCAAAAGTTTCGTATTTTTTTCCAATACTTCGTATTGGACGTTTTGACAGGTTATAAGAGGCTCTACTTAATATTGAAATTAGGGGGGTACTAGGGGTAAGTCTGGGGGGAGGGTTAAAAGCTAAATAAGAAGCCACCGAACCAGTAGCGTCCGGTTAAATCGTACGTACGATAGTCGTAGTTATTGTCTGTGGCGGTTGCCATGAGGGGGGGGGGCTATTGAGTAGATTGTTTACTCCAATTGTAAATCGGGCATTTGAAGTTTTGCTGAGGGCAAGTTGCAAATCTTGAGAGACCCAGCTGTCGATCTTACGAGTCACAAGGCTGTCACTCTGGATGTAAGACTCTTCCATACCTCCAACAAAGTGGACTGTGTAGCCTAGCTTCCAATTTCCATTGCTCCAGTAGGCTCCCGCATTGGCTTTCCAGTCGGGAAGTGATCCTACACCCCCCGTGGCAGTGTCCACAAAAGTACCAGCTAAGTCTTCTTCGGGTAATCCTTGAGCACCTTGATTCAAATACTGCAGCATATGACTCATATTCACTGCCAGGCTCAATTGACCTAGATCTCCTGGCTCTAAATCATAACGCAAGGCAATATCATACCCTCTGATATCTCGGCTTCCTTTATTAGTGCGAGTGGCAAGAATTTTAATGATCTCACCTTTATCGTCCCGGATTACTTTCTCGGGGAATATCCCCATATATGCATTTTGGTCGACCAGAAATTGTGGGCTGCTGCCTATTACGTCATCTTGCTTGATGTCGAATAGTTCAATGGCGACACTTAGCCCCTCTATTTGCGCGGGTGTCCAGCGAAGGCTCGCAGACAAGGTTTTTGATATTTCAGGGTTCAAGTCGGGATTTCCACCGAATTCTGTGAGGTATTGAATTCGGGCACTGCCTGCCTGCCCTGGGCAACCAGTTAGATTGTCTGCATTGTCACTTGCACAGGGGTCGAGGATAAACTCCTGGCTTTGATAGCCCTGCTGGTACATATCGGTGAGGGTTGGGGCCCTGAACCCCGTGGCATAGGCGGCTCTCAACTGTAAAGTGTCGGTAGGATTCCAGCGAATGGCTAGTTTCGGATTGTGTGTGCTACCAAAATCGCTGTAGTTGGAAAATCGAACTGCGCCATCCAGCCATAGCTTATTTTCTTTTATAGGGACTGAAACCTCAGCGAAGGCCTCTTTAATGGTACGCGATCCTTTGGCTGATCCCGGTGTATAGCCTCCGATAAATGAGAGGCCCTTGCTGTCATTGGAGTTGGAGGATAAGGCTTCATGGCGAACCTCAAAACCTGCTGCTGCAAGTATCTCTCCGGCCTCAATCTGCCCCAATATTCCATCAGAAACAAAGGTGAGTGACTCCATACGTGAATGATTGCGGGTGGAGCTTTGGCCGCGAATAAAATCCAATTGAGCGCTGTCAATACTTCCGCTGGGCCCGAACAGGTTTACTGGAACACAGCCACTGTTTGCGTTACATATATCTGGTCCCTTTAGGCTTAGGGAGAGTGCGAAAGGGTCAATTAAATTACTGAGTTTTTCAGTTTTGTCTGTGTGGTGGAAGGCAGTGCCCAGCTCCCATTGCCATTCGTTGTAAGTCCCTTTGATGCCACTGTTCAATCGCCAGGTGGTCGATTGGTTTGTTTGAACTCTGGGGCCCATCTCAATGATTCTTTTCCGGACATCAGTTATATCTTGATCAAATGGGTTGTAGATATTATCTGCCGCTATGGTTAGCTCTCCGTTATCAAAGCGGGTGAAAACCGGGGTAGGGGCATTGGTAGCTTCCGCAGATGTGTGTAGTCCCATGACTTCAGTAAACAGGAGAGTATTTTCATCCAGTTCGTAACTGGCAGAAAAATACCCTGAGCTGCTCTGTATTGGGGAGATGGCGGAAGTGTAGTCGTTATAATCGTACCGCTCCTCCTGTGACCAGTCCTGGTAGATCCCGCTTGAGGCGCTAGTGACTACCTGTCTGCTATCAAGGGCGATAAAGCCTTCAGGGATTGCCGAAGAGCGCTTATCGGTGCCCCCATCGTTGCGACTGTCAGCCGATTTCGACAGGCTGCGGTCGCGACTCATTACCGCCCCTTGCTTGTAGTGAGCCAGGCTTAACATCAGGTGACTACGCTCTCCTTGCCGTCCCCAGGCTAGGTGATGGGATTCGGTTTGGAGATCATTTTCCTGTGCCTGGCCGTAGTAACTATCTATTGATAGCCCTTCGAAGTCTCTACGGAGAATGATGTTGATTACCCCGGCAATGGCATCTGAACCATAGATTGCGGAAGCACCGTCCTTCAGGATTTCAACGCGTTCAACTAGTGACAGGGGAATGGTGTTGAGATCTGTGGCCTCCCCGTTGTATCCGTCCCCTATGATGCGGCGGCCGTTGATAAGGACTAATGTATTGCTTGCGGGGAGTCCGCGCAGGGATACGGTTGCTGTGCCGTTATCTTCCTGGCTGACGGAAGTGCTGGTTGAGTTTCCAGATATCGCAGGCAGGAATTTGAGTAGTCCTGCAATAGTTTGTGCACCTGTTAACTCAAGCTGTTCTCTGGAGAGCCGGTCTATTGGGGCGTAGCTATCCAGTTGGTAATGACGTAGGTGGCTGCCGGTCAGACTTTGCCCGGTAACAGTAACCTCCTCTGTCGGGGGCTTGATTGTATCCAGGGGCTCAGGGGGCTGTCCGCTGTCAGGCGTAACTGCGAAAGAGTTCGAGCTAATACGCTGGTAAGTAAATGGCAGGTCCTGAAGCAGTTGTTGAAGGGCTAGTTCGAATTGGCCGTCATCACTTGGTATGTCCTGCGCAGGCAATGCATAGCGGGATGCAGATGAAGTCTGTACCAGTACAGAAACCTTACATTGTTGGCCTAAGGATATTAGCGCTTGGGGTAGGGAGCCAGCCGGCAGTGAGATAGAGGGCTTTGGGCAGGAGCTATCAGCTGTACCAGTAGCTGGCAGCAGTAGTATTAAGGAGAAAAAGGCCCAATACTTTACCTTCAAGAGGGTGCCCATTTTTGTTGCATTCAGCGCCAAAATTGGCACTAAGGTGCTTATTACTATTTATAAGTGGGCGGCAATTTGCACAATAAACAACCGCCATTTATGACGGTTATAACCTAGTTGTGCTTGGGAGACAAGATAGTCAGGTTTGAGTTGCTGCGGTCTTGCTGCAATTGAAGTGCTGTGGCTATAGCTTCCAGAGTATTGTCCGGGTCGGAAATGGCGAAGGTCCCGGACACCAAGCGCCCTTCTACTTGAGGGGCGGCAGTCGCAGGTACAGAAAGATAACGATTTAACTCTTGCAGGGCCTCTTTGAGAGGGGTTTTCTCAAAAACGAGAAGACCTCTGGTCCAATCCGTGGCTTCCTGGGGAGAGGCCGGGCGTACATCACCCAGGCCGTGATCAGTGATGCTGACTTTCTGGTTTTTAGTCAGTCGGACTGACTCTGGAGACAGTCCGGGACTGGTCTCGGCCTCACTTACTGACACAGTGCCCTCGGTGACAGATACCTTGGTGCTTTCAGGGTTGAGCTCAACATTAAACTCAGTTCCCAGTACGCGAATATTGGCGCTGCCAGCAGAGACAGTGAAGGGTCTTGAAGTCTGCCGAGCGACCTCGAAGAAGGCTTCGCCACGAATAAGATGGGTCTGCCGCTCTTTACGGCTATAGCTTACACGCAGCTCAGTATTGGAATTCAATTTTACTTCTGAGCCGTCTGCAAGGTTCAGTGTGCGAATTTCCCCGAGCTGGGTGGTATAGATTTGTTGGCTGGATTTCCCAGTGTTTAACCAATCCAGGCTGATCCAGGCAGCAAGAAATACACCGCAGGTGGCCAGCCCTCCACTTAGGAGCCACTGGGGTGCCCCCCAGTTTCCGCGAGGTGACTTTCTAATATCTCTCACCTTTTGCTTTTTTTCATTGGCAGAACTGGAGGCTTGAGATGTTGGGGTACCCTCTGGGAAGAGCTGGTCAATAGGCATGTGTTCAAGTGCACCGAGGTCGCCCCAAAGCTCAGTAATTTCCTCAAAAGCATGGCGATTTTCGGCAGATGTGGACAGCCAGTTCGCAAATTGACGTTTATCAGCTGCACTGATGGTATCGGAGCGTAAACGCGCAACCCAAGCGCAGGCCTGGTCCAGGCTCTCTTCGCTTGTTGTTTGTTGTGCGTTGATATTCATAATTGCTCTGTTACCTTGAACTTAAGGGCTGTCTAACGGGACAATCGTGCCTAATTTTGGGTGCATCTTACTCAAATTTGTCTTATTTGTGCGATGCAGGCGGCTCAAACTTTCCCTTTGCAAAATAATCACAATGCTCAGGGTCACTTTGTCAGCAAAATATTCTGAAAGTGCCCTGGTTGGCAGAGTTGTTTGAGCCTTAAGTATTGTCCTTGCATGCTGAGACGGCCGAGCCGATGTCCCCCTCAACAAAATTTGAATCTTGCGGTATTGCTTGAAGAGTTTAACCGACCTTTTTCCTGCAGGCCTTGAGCGCCTGTAGAATATATTTCTCGACACTGCTGACTGAGATATTCATCTCGCGGGCAATTTCGCTGTATGAGAGCCCGCGGGTTCTGTGCAGGAGAAAAGCCTGACGGCATTTGAGCGGCAGTTTATCCATGGTTTCGTAGATGGACTGAAGCTGTTGGCGAGCAGCGAGGACTCTCTCTGGGGATTGGTGGTCAGCGTGGTCGTCACTGTGGGGTTCTCCATCGAGGGGAACTTGCTGGTTGATATACTCTACGTGTAGTTTGCCCCGGCGCAGCTGATCGACAGCCAGGTTGTTGGCAATTTGGTAAAGGTAAGCGCGGGGGTTATCCAGTTCCTTCTCATCACTGAGTTTCTGCAGGCGTAGGTAGGCGTGTTGTGCGATATCCTCGGCGTCGTCTGGGCTTTTGACAATGCGTGCAACAAACCTCACGAGGGCTTGGCCGTGCTCAGCAAACAGCTTTTCAAGAAGCGTCTTCCTGGCCTTATTCATTACTTATAGTTTTCCCCGTACCAAACTCGCTGTAGTTATGGACTGATTGTTCTTAGTGCGAGTTGGCGCACAGTTATAACATAAGCTTCGCTTCGGCTACGAGTGGCACAGATTGATCTGTGGGTTGTCGTTGGCTATTCGCTATGCGTAGGCGCCTATGCCGGTATAATGGCGCCCGCGCAGTGGCGCACGAGAATTGATTTTGCTGAGGTGTGCCGAGCACCGGAGACTGGATGAGCTATCAAGTACTGGCACGTAAATGGCGCCCGCGGCTGTTTCGGGAGATGGTGGGGCAGGAGCATGTACTCCAGGCGCTCATCAATGCCCTGGACAATGGCCGTTTGCATCACGCCTATCTGTTCGCCGGTACCCGGGGAGTGGGCAAAACCACCATAGCGCGGATTCTGGCCAAGTGCCTCAACTGTGAAGAAGGTGTCAGCTCTGAGCCTTGCGGTCAGTGTGCGACCTGTACAGAGATTGCGGATGGCCGTTTTGTCGATTTAATTGAAGTGGATGCGGCATCGCGCACCAAGGTGGAGGATACCCGCGAGCTACTGGAGAATGTTCAGTACGCGCCGACAAGGGGACGGTACAAGGTCTACCTGATCGACGAAGTCCACATGCTCTCCAACAGTTCCTTCAACGCCTTATTGAAGACCTTGGAGGAGCCACCACCTCATGTGAAGTTCCTGCTGGCCACTACAGATCCACAAAAGCTGCCAGTTACGGTGCTATCCCGCTGCCTGCAATTTAAACTAAAGAACATGAGCCCCGAGCGGGTTGTTGAGCATCTGCGCTTTGTTTTGGAGCAGGAGCAGGTACCTTTCGAAGAGGGCGCCCTCTGGCATCTCGGGCGCGCTGCCGATGGCAGTATGCGTGATGGCATGAGCCTCACAGACCAGGCGATCGCCTTTGGGGCGGGCAAAATCAGTGAGGCCGAGGTGCGTGGCATGCTCGGCAGTATTGATACCGGGCTGGTGTGGAAGCTATTGCAAGCCCTGGCTGATGTGGATGCAGTAGCGATATTTGCCGTGGTTGCGGAGCTTTCCCAACAGGCACCGGACTACAGCGCCGCTCTGGCAGAGCTGGCAGATAACCTGCACCGCCTGGCGGTTGTCCAGGTGTTGCCCCAATCGATAGATAACGCGCTGGGGGATAGAGAGCGGCTGCAGGCACTCGCCGCACAGATAGCCCCGGAAAATTTACAACTCTATTACCAGATGGCACTGCATGCCCGTCGAGACCTACCATTGGCCCCGGACCCGCGTAGCGGCTTCGAAATGGCCCTGCTACGTATGCTGGCATTTCGCCCGCAGGGGGTAGCGGATATTCCCAAGGCAGAGTTGCCAGGGGCTACAGCGGAGGGGCAGTCTGCCCCAGTATCGATGGAAACCCAATCTATCACCCCTCCGGCGGCGCAGGGGGTTACCGCGGAAAAAAAGTCTGAACTGGCCCCGCAGAGGCCTGAGGCCGTTGCGGTAGTGCCCGAGCCGGAGGTGAAGGTTCAACCGGCTCCGGCAGATGAAGGAGCGGTAATAGAGGCTGTAGGGGAATCTGTACACTCGACAGGGTCGAGCGAGAATTATTCGAAAAGCGAGCCTATCTCAATGGCCTGCCAGGCAGAGCAGGATCTCCAACCTGCTGAGGTTGCTGGAGAAGAGCAGGCTGCTGCAATACCGTCGCCAGGTCGACGCGAAGATGTTTTAGCTGAACTCCGTCAGCGTGTAGCGGAAGTGGAATTGTCTCCACTACCATCTGTTGTATCGCCGGAACCGCAGAGGCAACCGGTAACTACAGAAGCCACAAATACGCCGAAAGCGCGCTTCGATGCACTTACTTCTGGCAGCTGGCCGGTACTGTACCGGCAGCTGGGAATCAGCGGGATATTGCACTCTATCGCCCAGCACCTTGAGCTTGTAGGGCGCCAGGACAATATACTTTCCTTTACCTTGGATGAGTCCTACAGCAGCCTTTATGACGATGTGCACCAGAGGCGCTTGGGAGATCTGCTGGGAGATTTTTTCCAGCAACCGGTGGTGGCACAGATCCAGGTTGGGCTGGTGCAAGGCGGTACACCGGCACGCCTGGCAGCGGCGACTCGCGAGGCGCGACTTACCGCCGCTCGCGAAGCGTTAACTACCGACCCCGTGGTTCAGGAATTAGTAGTCGAGTTTAATGCGGAGTTGCAACCGGGCTCTGTCGAGTCCCTGGTCGAAACGGATTAATACATATTTGGATGCCTGATTTTCATCCGGGCGGTCACAAAACAGGAATAGAGGTTATTTATGAAAGGTTTGGGCGATTTGATGCAGCAGGCCCAGAAAATGCAGGCCGACATGCAGGAAAAAATGCAAAAGTTGCAGCAGGAATTAAGTGACCTGCGTGTATGTGGTGAGTCTGGTGCGGGTATGGTCAAAGTTACAATGAATGGTCGTCACGACGTAACTTCAGTCGAAATTGATCCGTCCCTGCTCACTGAGGATAAGGAAATGCTTGAGGACTTGCTGGCGGCTGCTGTGAACGATGCGGTACGCAGAGCAGAGGAAAAGGCCCAGGCGCTGCAAAAGCAGCAGGTGGGAGACCTCGCTTCGGGTGTCAATCTGCCCGAAGGCTTTAAATTCCCGTTCTAAAAGGCGGGCACCGAATCGAAATAGAGTTTTATGTTTAGTCCCCTGATCGAAGAACTGATCCGCGCGTTGCGCTGCCTGCCAAGTGTGGGCCCCAAGTCGGCACAGCGCATGGCGATGTACCTGCTGGAAAAAGATCGCGATGCAGCAGTGCTGTTGGCTCAGAGTCTGTCCCAAGCTGTGGAAAAGGTTGGTCGCTGTAATCAGTGCCGCACGCTGACCGAAGAACCCATTTGTGCGTTGTGTGATAACAATCGCCGCGAGCAGGACTCTCTGTGTGTGGTAGAGACTCCTGCGGATGTCCTGGCGATAGAGCAGGCCGGTAATTACCATGGCCGCTACTTCGTGCTGCACGGTCATCTTTCCCCGATTGATGGTGTTGGGCCTGCAGACTTGGGAGTTGAGCTGTTGGAGCAACGGCTCGCCAGTGAACCCCTGCAAGAATTGATTGTGGCTACCAACCCGACAGTCGAGGGAGAGGCGACGGCCCAATATATCGCCGAGCGAGCCAGGGTGCATGGTGTTGCCGTAAGCCGTATTGCCCATGGTGTCCCCATCGGTGGGGAGCTGGAATATATCGATGGCGGTACCCTGGCTCATGCCTTTAACAGTCGCATTTCTTTTTTCCCGCCTGCCGAGTGATACCGATGGTCGAGATAGATACCACTCCACGCTGGGTGGATACCAGCGAGCAGTTGGCTGCCCTGTGCTCTGAGTGGCGCCAGCAGCGCGCAGTAGCGCTGGATACCGAATTTATGCGCAGTCGCACTTTTTATCCACAGCCAGCCCTGGTACAGGTGGGCGATGGTAAGCATTGCTACCTGATCGATAATCTTGCGATTGAGGATCTTCAACCCCTGCGCGACCTATTGCTGGATACGGCTGTCACCAAGATCATGCACAGTTGCAGTGAGGATCTGGAAACCCTTGAGCGCCTGCTGGGGGCAGTCCCAGAGCCAATTTTCGATACCCAGATTGCCGCTGCTTTAAATGGCATGGGTGCCGGTTTGGGGTATGCAGCCACAGTACGTGAGCTGTTGAGCATGGAGTTACCAAAAAGTGAGACCCGCTCCGACTGGTTGCAGCGCCCCCTCAGTGAGGCGCAAAAAAACTATGCAGCCCTTGATGTTGCCTGGCTGCCATTACTTTATGGAGTCTTGCTAAAGCGCCTGCAGGAGTGTGGGCGCGAGGAATGGTTGCAGGAAGACTGCGCGGCCATTGTAACTGCAGCGCGCGGACCACAGGTGCCGGAACTTTATTACCAGAAAGTAAAAGGCGCTTGGCGTTTGCGTGGTACGCAGTTGGCGGCCTTACAGGACCTCTGCGCCTGGCGTGAGCGTGAGGCGCGTGTACTCGATATACCGCGCAACCACCTGCTCAAGGAAAATATTTGTATGACCCTGGCCCAGCAGTTGCCACGGCACAAAGGGGGGCTGAGCCAGGCAGGCTTTGAAGGGCGCGCACTCAGGGAGCACGGGGATAATCTGTTGCAGGTGATTTCCCGTGCTGTGCAGCGCAGCGATATGCCTGCGCGACTGCCGCAACCACTTAACCGCCAGCAGGGCGAAGTGTTGAAACAATTGCGCCAGCATCTCAGTGCCATCGCAGAACGCGAGGGCCTGCCAGCTGAAATTCTCATTCGCAAGAAAGAGCTGGAGGCCTTGGTACAGGCTACTAGTCCCAAGCTGCAGGGGCGGCTATGTGGTTGGCGGGCAAAAGTAGTTGGCGAACCCTTGCTTGATGCACTGCGACATCTGCGCAATGAGGAAATAAAATGAAAGTTGTATGTGATATTTATCGCAGTCCTAATAAAGAGGAAATGTACCTGTACGTGGACAAGCGCGAAGGGACCGCACGGGTACCGGAAAATTTATTGGAATTATTTGGCAGTCCCCAGCACCTGACCACCATGTTGGTGACACCAGAGCGTAAGCTGGCGCGTGCAAGTGCTGACAAGGTCCTGCAGGAACTGCGTGTGCGCGGTTACTATTTACAGATGCCGCCAGTAGCCGACTCTGAAATGAGTGAAATCGCATTGAAGAACAGCAAGCTGCAGCGCTGAGGCAGAAAATGGCTCAAAAGCCCTTTTGGCGGCGCAAGACACTAACGCAGATGAGTACTTCCGAGTGGGAAGCTCTCTGCGACGGCTGTGGACGCTGCTGTTTGCACAGTCTGGAAGATGAAGAGTCCGGTGAGGTATACAGTACCAATGTTGCCTGCCGCCTGCTTGATACCCACTCCTGCCGCTGTAGCCAGTACAGCCAACGCAAAGCGCTGGTGCCTGACTGTATACAGCTTCAGGTGGAGGATATTCCTGAGTTCAGCTGGCTGCCGCGTACTTGTGCTTACCGCTGTCTCTCCGAGGGGCGCCCGCTGCCGGAATGGCACCCCTTGATTAGTGGGGATGTTGAATCTGTCCACCTGGCTGGTATGTCAGTACGTGGCAGTGTAGTGAGTGAGGAGCTAGTACATCCGGATGATATGGAGGAGCATATTGTCACCTGGGTGGATGCTGGTTGAAGGGATGCCGTCGAATATCCTGTCGAGGGCGATGGAAAATTAGAGAAGAAAATAAATGTCAGAAGATTTTCAACTTGCCTGGATGGTGTATGCAGCTTCAACCCTGGTGGTGTTACTGGCCGGCTGGTGGTTTATGCGAAACTGGCGCTGGAGTTGGTTGCGCCGAACTCTGTTACTGGTTTCCGCGGCAGTGCTACTGGTGCCGGTAAAAATACCGGTTGCCGACTCGGTGGCAATGCCTGTGCTGCCTCTTTTTGTATACCAGATGCTATTTGAAGAAAATGGTGCAGCACCGGAAGTAACTGCAAATTTAGTGTTTTCCGCTGGGGGGGCATTAGCGGTTATGGTCGTTTGGGGCATTGTTGCTTTGCTGTTTAGGTATCGCCGCGATCGACGCAGTCGCTTCGATGATGACCCTTACTTCAACGAGCAGTAATCGCGAAAGCGCTCACATTTCGCTTAGTAACTGGTTTCATGGGCTAATAGGCGCAGGCGTCTGTCTACCTACTAGCCCTGTTTATATTTATTCTTTTATCGGATTTCGCAAGTTTGTTCTCCGTGTAATACCTCCTTCCATAGATCAAAGGCGCCACATCCCTTGTCCCGGGGTTCTCTCGCCGGTGACAGCTGCTATATCTATTAGGCTGCTTCCACGCTTGGCGTAAGGCCATACTGAATAATTGAACTATTGATATCAAATAATGACGTAGCCATTTCTGGAAATGCAGCTCACAAGAAATCTATAGGTCCATTTCACCGGCGACTGGTCAGTGGGTCCGGTTGTCGGATTTTCAGAAAAATATTGAAGAAGTGCCCCTGACGTGTACTTTTTCCGCCTAATTCTGCTGGCGGTGGCTGCCATTGACGGCTGAGGAACCCTGATGCTCGACCACCTGCTGATTCTCACCGCGGTAATGCTGGTTTCGGGCATTCTTGGCGGGCTGGTGAATTACTATCAGATGCTGTTTACCGAAGAGGACCCGGCCGGCCTCGCACGTTGCTTGATCATGGGGCTGTGCGGTGCCTTGATGGTGCCCATTTTCCTGAAGTTTACTCAAAGTGACCTGTTGATTGAGATTCAGGGGGACCCATCGCGCCTTTTGATTTTCACTGGCTACTGCTTGCTGGCCGCTATTGCCTCACGAATGTTTGTATTTAATGCCGCCCGCCGCCAACTTCGTGATGCCAGCATCGCCCGCGCCAGGGTTGAGAACCTGGAACAGGAGTTGCGCACTATGCAGCTTGAGATGATGCCATTGCTGGAACATGAAATTGAGGGTGATTTGGAGCAGGGACCGGCACTGGACTTTAATCAGATTCGCAAGCTGGATGAGAATGCCCTGCAAGTGCTCAACCTGCTCAATAGTGGCGAGTGTGTGTTCCGCTCTCTGTCCGGGATGGTGCAGGACAGTGGTATGGAAACCAACTCCGTTGCCCGCGCCCTGAACAGCCTGCTTGTGTTGGAGATGGTAGGTAAGATCCACAGCCACTTGGGCATCCGCTGGTATATCACAGGTAAGGGGCGGCAGGTTGTGCATCGCCGGAGTACCCAGGTGGCTTGATTCCTACCCCATACGTACTTCTTCAACCTACTCGGGCTGGTCATCCAATTTGATCGTTCCCGCCTCGCCTCCAACCCCGTTGATCAATTATCATTCGCTAAATCAGATAGATAGCGGCGAATACAGGATTGGAGTAGTCATGAAATTTACCGGTACTGACAGCTATGTAGCGACTGAAGATCTGCAGATGGCGGTCAACGCGGCAGCCACCCTGCAGCGCCCCCTGTTGATCAAGGGTGAGCCGGGCACCGGCAAGACACTGCTTGCTGAGCAGGTTGCACAGAGTCTCGGCATGCAGCTGATTCAGTGGCATATTAAGTCCACCACCAAAGCGCAGCAGGGCTTGTACGAATACGATGCCGTATCGCGCCTTCGAGATTCCCAGTTGGGGGTGGATAAAGTTCACGATATCGGTAATTACATCAAGCGCGGCAAGCTGTGGGAGGCCTTTGCGGCAGAGGAGCGCGTGGTATTACTTATCGATGAGATCGACAAGGCGGATATCGAGTTCCCCAACGACCTGCTGGTAGAGCTGGATCGCATGGAGTTCTTTGTCTACGAAACTGGCGAAACCATCAAAGCCAAGCACCGCCCCATCGTTATTATTACTTCCAATAATGAAAAAGAACTGCCTGATGCCTTCCTGCGCCGCTGCTTTTTCCATTACATCAGTTTCCCCGACCGCGACACCATGCGCAAAATCGTCGATGTGCATTACCCGGACATCAAGGGGCAGATGGTGGCAGAGGCCATGGATATTTTCTTCCAGTTACGCGAAGTTCCCGGCTTGAAGAAAAAGCCCTCCACCTCAGAATTAATCGACTGGCTCAAGTTGCTGATGGCAGATGATATTCCTGAGGAGGTATTGAAAAACCGTGATAATAGCAGTGCAATTCCACCTCTTTATGGAGCCCTGCTGAAAAATGAACAGGACGTCCATATGTTAGAACGTCTTGCATTTATGGCGCGTCGCGACAATCGTTGATGGGCCGGTTGTGTTACTTCAGGGAGAAAAAGTTATCTCCCTGAAGGTTTACCACCTGGCTAGGCCGTGTGTCTTTTTTCTTGTGCTGACTGCGAATTACTATGCTGATTGGCTTTTTTCTAAATTTACGCCGCTATAAATTGCCGGTATCCATTACCGAGCTGCTGGCACTGCTCGAAGCATTGCAACAGCGCTTGGTGTTTGCAGACCTGGAGGAGTTTTACTTCCTGGCGAGGGTCTGCCTAGTGAAAGATGAGAAACATTTCGATAAGTTCGATCGCGCTTTCGAGTCTTATTTCAAAGACCTGGAAACGCTGGATGATATTGTCGAGCAAATGATTCCTGAGGACTGGCTCAGGGCAGAATTTCTGAAACAGCTCACCGAAGAAGAAAAGGCGAAAGTCCAAAGTCTTGGTGGATTGGAAAAACTGCTGGAGGAGTTCAAGAAACGCTTAGAGGAGCAGAAGAAGCGCCATAGCGGCGGCAACCGCTGGATCGGTACCGGTGGTACCAGCCCCTTCGGTAACAGTGGTTATCATCCGGGTGGAATCCGGGTCGGCGGCAAAGGGCGTAATCGTTCCGCGTCAAAAGTATGGGAGAAGCGCCAGTTTAAGAACCTGGATGACAGCATCAGCTTGGGCACCCGTAATATTCAGGTTGCCCTGCGCAAGCTGCGTAAGTTTGCCCGTACCGGTGCTGCAGAAGAGTTAGACCTGGATAATACAATTTCTTCTACTGCACGTAATGCAGGTTTGTTGGATATCCAGATGGTGCCGGAGCGGCACAATGCGATAAAGGTGCTGATCTTTTTCGATGTGGGGGGCTCAATGGACCCTTATGTGCGAATCTGTGAAGAGTTGTTTTCTGCATGCCGTTCTGAGTTCAAGCATCTGGAGTACTTTTATTTCCACAATTTTGTCTACGAACATGTGTGGAAAGACAACCAGCGCCGCTTTAATGAAAATATGCCGTTGCTGGAGATTTTGCGCACCTATGCGAAGGACTACAAAGTAATCTTTGTCGGGGATGCCTCTATGGCGCCTTATGAAATTACCAGCCGTTACGGCAGTGTCGAGCACATGAATGAGGAGCCTGGCGCCGCCTGGATGGAGCGAGTCACCGAAACCTACAATAATTTAATCTGGTTAAATCCGGTAGGTGAGGAATACTGGCAGTACACGCCCAGTATTGGGATGACGCAGCGCCTGGTGGATGAGCATATGTATCCAATGACCCTGGAAGGGCTGGACAAAGCCATTGCCTACCTGGTTAAAGGACGCTAAATCTACGCGGATACTCTTTTTACAAAATCACTTCGGGCGGTCATTGATTGCCTGCCTGAAAATTTTCCTACTTGTCATTACCGCTGAAATGCTTTGGCGGTACACCGTCGTGATCGGCGGTGATACTTAGTTCCTCCTTGGTGGTTTCTCCCACCGTAATGTTAACTTTTTCCGCACCATGCATCCAATCCACCAGTTTCTCACGGATAAAATACAGAATAATCCCCGCAATGATTGCGGCCAGGGCCACACCGCCAAAAGTGGCCAAGGGACCGGAAACCCCTACCAGTTTGCCAATTTCTGCGGCACCCTTGTTAGCAATGCCGATAAAGGCAAACCATAGACCCATCATCAAGGATAAATAGCGCAGGGGTGATAATTTGGTGACTACCGAGAGCCCAATTGGTGACAGGCACAGCTCGCCGATGGTGTGGAATATATAAGCAAATACCAGCCACCATATACTCGCTTTTATGGTTTCGGAGTCGCCGATTTGCAATGCCGCACCGCACATGGAGAGGAAACCGATGCCGAGGAATACGAGGCCCAGGCTGAACTTGGCCGGCGAGCTGGGCTCCCTGTCACCCATGCCCACCCAGATACTGGCCATAATAGGTGCGAGAATGATTATGAAGAGTGGATTTACCATCTGAAGCCAGCTGGCGGGGATTTCCCAACCAAATACGTTCAGATCGGTGCGGTACTTGGCAAAGAGATTCATGGAACCCGCAGCCTGCTCAAAGCCGGCCCAGAAGATCACGATAAAGACACCAAGTACCAGTATTACTTTTATGCGATCGCGCTCTTCCTGAGTGAGGGGGCGGTGCTTGGCTGTCTCTTCTCTTTCCTGATTTTTGAGTTCCAGGTGGGCAGAGGGTTCTACTCCGATTTTACCAAGGTAACGCTTGGCCTGGGTTAATTGCAGTATTAGCCCTGCCAGCATACCGAGGCCGGCAACGAAAAAAGCCAGCTGGTAGTCAACTTTCTCCCCAATCCAGCCTACGACCAGGTAACCGAGGATGGAGCCCAGATTAATACCCATATAAAAAATGGTAAATGCCGTATCGCGGCGATGGTCTCCCTCTTCGTAAAGGTCTCCGACCATGGTGGAAATATTCGGTTTGAAAAAACCGTTGCCGATAATCAGCAGGGCTAACCCCAGCCACAGCATGTAAATCTCACTGCCATTGGGTAGCCAGGCGTGGGGAAAGCCGAGGGCGAACTGCCCCAGCATCATCAGAGTGCCGCCAAACATAATGCAGCGGCGTTGTCCCCAACGATTATCGGCCATCCAACCGCCGATAATCGGAGTCAGGTAGACCAGCATCGCGTACCAGCCCAGATAGCTAAGTGCTTTAGATTGTAACTCGGTGTCTGAGAGCTGCTCCCAGCCGAATACTGCCGCGGTAGCAGTGGAGGTCAGATAAAAGACGAAAATTCCGCGCATACCGTAGTAGCTGAGGCGTTCCCACATCTCGGTACCAAACAGCAGGAACAGCCCTTTGGGGTGGCCAAACAGCTGGCCGGCGCTGGCGGGAGGCTTGGGTTTGATCTCTTGCATAGTACTGCTCGCAAGGTGTGACCCGGAGGCTTGATAGTGCTTCTAAAATGACCTATATCCGCTCCAGTATAGTTGAGCGCCACCAAGTGATTTTCAGCACGGTTGCGAACTGGGGGTATAATCCCGCGTTTGCCACTTCTGTACGAATCATGAGTCACACCGAAGCAGAAAAAACACTGGGTGAGCTGCAGGCCCGTATCTCCGTCTGTATGGGACGCGATCGCTATGCTCTGCGCAGAACCATCAAGAATGTGCGCCGGCGCCAAAAAGAGGGGAAGCCGGTGGACCGTATACTGACCCAGCTCCAGCAACAGTTGCAGGGCTCCGAGGCTCTGGTAGAGGCCCGGAGGCGTAAACTGCCCGAGGTGCAATGGCCGGAAACACTGCCAGTGGTAGCGCGGCGTGAAGAAATAGCTGAGCTGATTGAAAAGAACCAGGTTGTAGTGGTCGCCGGAGAGACCGGCTCAGGTAAAACCACCCAGTTGCCCAAAATCTGTCTGTCTCTGGGACGCGGCATTTACGGTCAAATAGGTCACACTCAGCCGCGCAGGATCGCTGCGCGCACCGTGGCTAATCGTATTGCCGAGGAGCTGCAGCAACCGCTGGGTGAATCGGTTGGTTACCAGGTACGTTTCACCGATCACAGCACTGAGCATACCCATGTGAAGCTGATGACCGACGGTATTTTGCTGGCGGAAATCCAGCGTGATCCGCTGTTAAATAAATATGACACACTGATTATCGATGAGGCTCATGAACGCAGCCTCAATATCGACTTCCTGTTGGGCTATTTAAAAACTGTCCTGCCCAAGCGCCCGGATCTGAAGTTGATCATCACTTCCGCTACCATCGACTTGGAAAAGTTTTCCCGGCATTTTGATAATGCGCCCATTATCGAAGTTTCCGGTCGTACCTACCCGGTGGATACTCACTATCGCCCATCCTCTGACAGTGACGCAGACCTTACTGAGCAGGTAGTGACTGCCGTTGAGGAGTTGCTGCACGAAGAGAAGTCCAGTAGCCGCCGCGGCGGCGACATACTGGTATTTATGAGCGGTGAGCGGGAGATTCGCGAGTGTGCCAAGGCATTGAGAGATGCGCAGATCACGCAACTCGAAGTGCTGCCGCTATATGCGCGTCTTAGCCTGGCTGAGCAAGCTAAGGTGTTTCACGGGCACAAAGGCCGTCGCGTGGTTCTTGCCACCAATGTGGCAGAAACTTCTATCACGGTGCCGGGCATTCGCTATGTGATTGACCCTGGAACTGCACGTATTAGTCGATACAGTTACCGAAGCAAGATCCAGCGCTTGCCGGTGGAGCCGGTTTCCCAGGCCAGTGCCAACCAGCGTGCCGGCCGCTGTGGTCGGGTCAGTGCCGGTGTTTGTGTTCGCTTGTATGAGGAGAGTGATTTTGCCCAGCGCCCAGAATTTACCGATGCGGAAATTCTGCGCACAAACCTGGCCGCAGTTATCCTGCAGATGTTGCAGCTGCGCATCGGTGATATCCGTGAATTCCCATTTGTTGACCCGCCCGACCCGCGCCTGATTAATGATGGCTACAAGCTGTTGCAAGAATTACAGGCAGTCGATGGCCAGGGTAGGGTAACCAAGTTGGGCCGAGCCCTGTCACGTCTGCCACTGGACCCGCGTTTGAGCCGTATGCTGCTAGCCGGGGCGGACAACGGTAGCGCGCGTGAATTATTGATTATTGTCGCCGCTTTGGCAGTGCAGGATCCACGCGAACGCCCAGCGGAAAAACGCCAGGCAGCAGATGAAAAACACCGCCAGTGGCAGCACGAACAATCGGACTTTCTGTCCTTTGTGCAGTTGTGGGACGCTTTCGAGGCCCAGCGCCAGGAACTCAGCCAGAATCAACTGCGTAAGTGGTGTCAGAAAAACTTCCTTTCCTGGTTGCGTATGCGTGAATGGAGGGATATTCACCATCAACTACGGGTGGCCTGTCGCGATCTGGAAGTAAAGGAAAATAAAGAGCCGGCGGAGTACGAGGCTGTACACCGGGCCATTGTTATGGGGTTGCTCGGCAATATTGGTGCGCGCGATGAAAATAAGGAGTTTAATGGTTGCCGCAATCGGCGCTTCCATATTTTCCCTGGTTCTGGCCAGTTCAAAAAGCCACCGCGCTGGGTAGCCGCAGCTCAGCTGCTGGAAACCAGCCGTTTATTCGCCCATACGGTGGCGAAGGTAGAGCCGGATTGGATTTTGGCTGCAGCACAACACCTGGTTAAGCGTAATTATTTTGAGCCCCATTACGATACCCGTTCCGGCCAGGTAATGGCCTTTGAGAAGGTATCCCTCTATGGTTTGGTCCTGGTGGAAAAGCGTCGTATCCCCTACGGCAAGCTGGACCCGCAAACCGCGCGTGAAGTTTTTATTCGCCAGGCATTGGTGGAGCAGCGTTACCGCGGTAAGGGCCGTTTCTACAAGCATTATATAGACCTGCTCAAATCTCTGGAGGAGTTGGAAGCTAAGTCCCGCCGCCGGGATATCCTTGTGGATGATGAGGTGGTCTATCAATTTTTCGAAGAGCGAATTCCAGCGGATATTGTCAATCTCGCCGGTTTCGAGCACTGGCGAAAAAAAGTGGAATCCAGTGAGCCACAGCTATTATTTATTCCTCGTGACCTGTTGATGCAGCAGACTGCAGATCATGTGGGTGAAGCGCAATTCCCCGATGAACTGCAAGCCGGGGGCATTGTTTATCCGCTCAGCTATCACTTTGAACCCGGTAGTGTGGATGACGGTGTCAGTATCCAAGTGCCAGTAGCAGCCTTGCATCAGGTCCCGGCGGCGCGACTGTCCTGGCTGGTCCCCGGCATATTGCGAGATAAGTGTATTGCCCTGGTAAAAGCCCTACCCAAGCAATGGCGCAAACATTTCGTGCCGGTGCCTGCCGCGGTAGACAAGGCGCTGCCAAGACTGCGCGCAGACAATATCCCCCTTTGGCAGTCGTTGGCGCTGGAGTTACAGCGCCAGACCGCCCAGCAGTTACCGGATAGTGTCTGGGAATCTGCCGAGCAATCCCTGGAGGATTACTATCGCTTCAATATCCAGGTACTGGATGAAAGGGGCAAGCTGCTCGATCAGGATCGTGATCTTCCAGTATTGCAAGCGCGCTACCGCGATCGGGTGCAGCAGGGGCTGGCGGATGCAGGTAATAGCTTTGAGCGTGAAGGTATTACCGGCTGGGACTTTGGCGAGCTGCCGCAAACTCATATTCTCGACCAGGGCGGTCTCAAAGTGCGGGCCTACCCGGCATTGCTGGAGGCCAGGGACAGTGTCTCGCTGAAACTGTTGGATAACCCTGCTGAAGCGCGCCGTTTAAGCCGGGCGGGTATCTGTCGTCTGGCCTTGTTGCATTTGCCTGAAAAGGTGAAATATCTGCGCAAGGAGTTGTTGCGTGGTAAAGAGCTGGGGCTGTCGGCGGCTGACCTGGGCAGGCGCGATGAGGTGGTGGATGACATTCTGATGGCCGCAGTGCGTGAAGTCTTTTGGCCGAAGGAGGATTGGCCGCGCACTGAGACGAATTTCCTATCCGCCCTGGAAAATGACGGCGATCTGGTGGGGGTGGCCCAGGAGATTGCTGACCTGTTGGTCAAAGCGCTCGCTGTGCTGGTGCCTCTGCGAAAGCAGATCAAGCAGCAGAAAAACCTGGCGGTTGCCATGGCAGTGGGTGATATCCAGCAGCAACTGGCGGGTCTTTTCTATCGGGGCTTCCTGTTCGATACTCCCCTGGCGTGGTTGCGTCAATATGGACGATACCTCAAGGCGATCGCCCTGCGTCTGGAAAAAGCAGCGCTCGACCCAAATCGTGATCGAAAATTGCAGGCCGAGTACCACAAGGCTGCAGAACCCTATAGCGCCCAAGTCGACAAATATACGAATAGAGAGCTGGCGGCAGAGGCTCCGCTAAGGGAGTTCCGTTGGATGCTGGAAGAGTTCCGGGTATCCCTGTTTGCCCAGACCCTGAAAACACTCATGCCCGTATCCACTAAGCGCCTGCACAAGGCGTGGGCGGAGATTGAGGAAAAGGGGCTTGTTGGCTGATTCTCACTATTGGTATGGGATCACAAAAAAACTGGTTTCTTTATGTAATATTCTGGCGACCGCCTCGACAAATGTTATGAGAGTGGGCTACAGGCTTGAAACGGTGTGAGAATTTCACCGTAGGCTGACTGGTCTTAACAGATGACGGTTTTCCATCCCGCAGCATTATACTGGCGCGGGAGAAAAGAAAGTCTTTGGTACTTTTTATTACTCAGGGTATTAATTAGGAGATCCCTTATGAACAAGAAGCATCTTTCCCCGGTAGCAGCTGCAGTTGGTGCGGCATTTATTGCCTCTGCTGCGATGAATGTGTCTGCAACCACTGCTGAAGCCAATCCGTTTGCTGCCGCTGAACTGACTTCCGGTTACAACTTGGCGCTGGCTGATCACGACGATAAGAAGAAAGAGGGCAAGTGCGGCCACGACAAGAAGAAGGAAGGTAAATGCGGCGAAGGTAAATGCGGCGAAGGCAAGAAGAAAGAAGGTAAATGCGGCGAAGGCAAGTGCGGCGAAGGTAAGAAAAAGGAAGGCAAGTGCGGCGAAGGTAAGTGTGGCGGATAATTTAAAGCCATACACGATCGGGGCGGTATCGCGTTAAGGCGCCGCCCCGTGTTATTTACTTCAGTAAAAAATCGTACGAGGCACAGAGTAGTGCGAAATTATCCAGTGGAGGGGGCCGGTCTCGGACTGCGTCGCTCTATGATGGGAGAAGAGATGCCATCCGCAGTGGTGGATTTCTTTGAGGTAGCGCCGGAGAACTGGATTGGTGTCGGAGGGCGTTACGGACGCTGGTTTCGCGAGTTTACCGAACGCTACCCATTTATTCTTCACGGCCTGTCCCTCTCGATCGGGGCTCCAGAGCCGCTGGATATGGACCTGATTGGCTCCATCAAGCATTTTATTCGTGAGCACAATATCCGCTATTACAGCGAGCACTTGAGCTATTGCTCCGACCACGGACATCTCTACGATTTACTGCCGATTCCGTTTACTGAAGAAGCGGTGATGTATGTCGCCGAGCGGATTCGAATTGTGCAGGATGCGTTGGAACAACGCATCGCCATGGAAAATGTTTCCTACTACGCTGCGCCCGGCCAGGAAATGAGTGAACAGGCTTTCCTGAGCGCAGTACTGGAAGAGGCCGACTGTGATCTTCTGTTAGACGTGAACAATATTTACGTTAACGCCATTAATCACCGCTATGACCCCCTGGAGTTCCTGCGCGGACTTCCTTCGGAGAGAATGCGCTATGTGCATGTGGCGGGGCATTATGATGAAGCTGATGACCTGAAGGTAGATACCCACGGCGCGCCGGTAATTGATCCCGTATGGGAGTTACTGAGTAAGGCCTATGAAATTCACGGCGTA
Source organism: Microbulbifer sp. GL-2 (assembly GCF_007183175.1). Classification (NCBI taxonomy): domain Bacteria; kingdom Pseudomonadati; phylum Pseudomonadota; class Gammaproteobacteria; order Cellvibrionales; family Microbulbiferaceae; genus Microbulbifer; species Microbulbifer sp. GL-2. Next base: position 610,547 of record NZ_AP019807.1, on the reverse strand, counting down.
ATGCCAACTTTACTTGAGCGGGATTTTAATATCCCCCCCCTGCCGCAATTGCTCGAAGAAGTGGGACATATCAAGACCATTCAGGCCAGTCATCAAGTAGAAGAAAATTATGTCCTCAGTCGCCGATAAGACCGATAAATTTCAGGGGCTGCAGAGGGATCTCGCTGCTCATTTGCGTGCCCCAGATCAATTTTTACCACCTCCGAAAATTGAAGAGCGGCGTCTGGCAATTTACCGGGACCTGATTTACAACAATATCGAGTCTTTTATCGCCAGCGGCTTTCCAGTGTTGCGCAGCCTGTATAGCGATGAGCCCTGGCACGAAATGGTAAGGGACTTTGTCCATCACCATACTTCTACCAGCCCCTACTTCCTGCAAATTAGTGAGGAATTTCTGACTTATTTGCAAAATGAGCGCGGACAAAGGGAGGGAGATCCTTCTTTTTTACTGGAGCTGGCTCACTACGAGTGGGTAGAACTGGCACTGGATGTAAGTACTGCCGAAATTCCCGCAAATCTCAGCCGAGAGGGAGATGTGCTGAACTCTGTGCCAGTGGTATCGCCTCTGGTTTGGAGTCTCAGCTATCGCTACCCCGTACACCGCATTGGTCCAATTTTCCAGCCGAAGGAGCCCGGGGAGAACCCCACTTTCTTACTGGTGTATCGCAATCGCAGTGATGAGGTGAATTTTATGGAAATTAATGCGGTGACTGCGCGCCTGTTACAGCTGGCTTCTGAAGAAGCAGCTACGGGAGAGCAGCTGTTGACACAAATTGCTGCTGAATTACCTCAGGTGGATAAAAACTCCCTGCGCGCTTTTGGAGTAGAGCTGTTGCAGAAGTTATTGGGCAATGGTGTTATCGCCGGGTTTAAAGCCGTACCAACTGCAGAATAGACGCCAAAAGGTTTAGCTTTTGGCGTCAATCTCGTTTCGAAACTCTACTGAGCTTGCCTGAAACTGCTCCATCTTTGACGAATCCCAGCTGCTATGCTGCCGAGGGTAGCTTACGATATGCGGGGGCGTTAGAATCCTTGGTCTTTGTATTTGATAGTAGAGGAGCAGGGTTTTGCTAGGACGCACAGTTATATCGCCCTGGTTGATTGCCGCACTGATTGTGGTTTCTCCAGTAGGCGTATCGGCGCAAGAAGATCCGTTTGGAGGGGCGGCAGCAGATACCGCTGTTCAAACTGGTACCAATGATCAGGATACTACTAGCAGCAGCGATGAAAATGGATCGCTGCTTGATGAGTATGGCTTCGACCCAGCAGATGAATTTGGCGGTGCGGAAGGTGAAGATTTCACTTTGCGCGACCCCTGGGAAGGTTTTAACCGTGCTGTATTCAGTTTCAATGACGGTGCTGATCGTTATGTACTGAAGCCTGCTGCGGTTAGTTATCGGCAGATTACCCCAATTTTTATGCAGCATGGTGTCAGTAACTTCTTCAGTAACCTGGGTGAGGTGACCAATACCTTTAATGGCGTGTTGCAGGGCAAGTGGGGGCAGGCGGGCAATGACGTCGGTCGCTTATTGATTAATACCACTGTTGGTATTGCCGGCCTTTTTGATGTAGCCAAACATATGGGCCTGGAAAAGGGCGATGGAGAAGACTTCGGCCAGACTCTGGCGGTCTGGGGTGTTCCCTCTGGACCCTACTTGGTACTGCCGCTGTTGGGCCCTTCCACCGTACGGGATACTCCAGCGCGGGTAGTGGATTACTACACTAATCCTTTGACGTATGTGGAACATGACCCCACTCGCTATACGCTGAAGGCAACTGATATTATCCAAAGCCGCGCCAGCCTGCTGAGAGCCGAATCACTGCTGCAAGGGGATCGTTACGTACTGCTGCGCGATGCCTATCTACAGCGTCGCGATTTCCTGATCGTCGATGGCGAAGTGGATGTGGACAATGCAACTGAAGCTGCAGAAGCGATTGACCAAGGTGAAGTTGAGGAGTCCAGTGACTACTGATCACTGGTTCATTTCTCTAATCCCACAAAAGGCCGCCCGTGGCTGGCCCCAGTAGCCTGCTACTGACAGATGACGAGCGCTCCCGCAGTTTCCTGCGTGGAGCGCTTTCGCGTCAGGGCTTCTCTGTGGCGGAACTCAGCAGCGGACAGCAGGGTATCCAGCAGTTTTCCCCGGGCCTTTATCAATTGGTGGCCGTAGATTTCCAGTTACCGGATATGAGCGGGCTGGAAGTGCTGCGTAAAATCAAGCGCCGATCTCCCGATACGGCTGTAATTATAATTTCCTCCAGTGGGGCGCTGGATGATGCCCTACACGCAATCCGCCTGGGAGCGTGCGACTACCTCCTGAAACCTCTCACAGAAGCTGCACAGATTGATCGTATTATCTGTCGTATCAGCGGGGAGGAAAGCCTTGCCCAACAGAATCGTGAATACCGGGAAGCCCTGGAGCTGCGCAATACTGAGTTGCGTGATCATGTGGAGTTACTGCGGCGCGATCAGGAGGCTGGTCGCCAGTTGCAGCAGCACCTGTTGCCGCGTACCCCTTATAGCTATCCTGGCGGAATTGGGGCCGCCTATCGACTGATCCCGTCTCTATACCTCAGTGGTGATTTTGTCGATTACGGCCTGTTTGGTGAGCGTTTCGTAGCGTTCTATCTGGTGGATGTGTCCGGGCACGGTGTATCGTCGGCGTTGGTCACTGCGCTGGTCAAACACAGCATTATGCACCACCTGCGCGAGCGCCCACTGTTCACGCAGTTGGAATCCCTGGGCAGTGACCTGCTGGAAATTCTCAACCTGATTAACCGGGAGCTTTTATCCACACATATGGGCAAGCACGCAAGTATGTTTGTCGGTGTGGTAGATACGGCCGCTAGGCAGCTGCACTATGCCGTTGCTGGGCAGATTCCCATGCCAGCTCTCGCTAGTGATGGCGGGGCGGACTGGCTGCCGGGCAAAGGGCGCCCCCTGGGTATTTTTGAACAGGGTGACTGGCAGGTGATGTGCGCTGAGCTTCCGCTCAGTTGGCACCTGGTGGCTTGCTCCGATGGTGTTCTGGAGCTGTTACAGGGAGATCTGCTGGAGAAGGAAGAGCGGCTTTTACAGATGATCGCCGAAACTGAGGGTGATTTGGAAAGCCTGTGCCAGAGCCTGAAAGTGGATACCTTTGGTGCCTTGCCAGACGATATTACGATCCTTACTCTCAAACGTAATTAGGACCAGCGTTTGCATCGACCATGTAGTCGAATTTCGTGCCCTAGCGCTCTTGTCAGTCCAGCCGGTCAGGAGTAAGCTCCGCCCACTTTATGCACAAAATTGCGCGAGGCGGCAAAACCACCGAGCGCGGCTTGTGTTCTCTACCAGTGAACTTTTGCCATCCGCCTGCACTTTCACCTCAAAGTGCGCTCGGGTGAGCCAGGGGTTGTTATGCAGTCCGGGCAAATTATGGTTGGGGCCCACCAGGGCGTTTACATCGTCAAGTTGATTGGCGATGTGCGACTCAACCTTTGTACTTCGTTTGATAGCTTCATCGACAACATGTTTGCTCGAGATGACTTTGCCGGCGTAGCTTTTGATCTACATGGCGCTGAAGGTGTCGATAGCACAACCCTTGGTTTGATGGCCAAGATCGCGATTCGCGCACAGGAGCGTGGTTGCCAAAAGCCATTGGTGTTCTCTGCGAACAAGGGGATCCAGCATCTGCTTGATGCGATGGGTTTTGACTCCCTGATGGAAATCAGCGATCAACAGCACGAATTCTCTGTGGAGACCAGGCCTCTGGTCTGCAACACCCCGGATGAATGTGCGGCACGGGAGAAAGTGCTGGAGGCACACCGCGTGTTGATGAGTATGAATGAGCAGAATGCGGAGACTTTCCGCGACCTGGTTCATACGCTGGAGCGCGAGTGTGAGCCCTTTGGCAAGCGTTCCGCCCACCTGCATTAGGCCAAGTAAGCCATACGAAATCCTTTAAAGCTTTTAGTGGCTTCTGAGCACCGCACCAGTCCACCGTGCTCTAAACCTCAGGCTCTCACTCTATACTAATCAGCTGCTTTCATATCCCGCGCTTCTGCCCTGGCTCTGGTAAACAGCCCGTGAGGTAGATAAATCAGCTCGGACACCCGCCGGATCAGATGCTCCTCGAAGGCCTCAATCACATCATCAGAAAAGGCGACCTGCCACATTTGGCGCACCAGCAGGTACTTGTCCTGTTCATTAAATTGATCGTTGACTGCCTGGGTAAACTCGAATAATGATGTGGCCTGCTCCCGCTGGTCTATGGCCTCATCGATGATTTGTGCGGCGCTGTGAACATCCAGCGCATAGTGTTGGCAAAGCAGGTGGGTGAGGGTATCGCGCTCACGTTGATCCAGTTTCTGGTCCACAGTCGCCACCTCAACCAGGAGGGCGGCACTGATCATACGCACGTCTTTCTCATCGTGCGCCTCTACATCGGCATTGCTGCCTATTTGTTCAAACAGCTTACGGATTTGTTGCAGCATCAGTTTCCTGTCGTCCCATCACTTGGCTTTGTAGCAGCATTTCGAGTCGCTGCTGGTCTTTGACAAAATTTCGGATGCCCTCGGCGAGTTTCTCTGTGGCCATGGCATCGCTATTGAGCTGGTAGCGGAATGTTGTCTCCTCCAGCCTTTGTGCTGGTCGGGCCAGAGGTTCGTTAATTGCCGGTAGACCGCTTACCAGTAATCCCTCGCTTTCCTCCAGGGACTGTAAAAGTTGAGGGCTTATGGTTAGGCGGTCACAGCCGGCCAAAGCTTCTATTTCACTGGTATTGCGGAAGCTGGCACCCATCACAATAGTGTTGTAGCCACGGGACTTGTAATAGTGGTAGATATTACGCACAGACAGTACACCGGGGTCCTCTTCACCACTGAACTCCTTACGCTCGCCGTTCGCCAGATGCCAGTCGAGGATGCGGCCGACGAAGGGGGAAATCAGGGTGGCACCGGCTTCAGCGCAGGCGATGGCCTGGCACAGGCTGAATAGCAGGGTCAGGTTGCAGTGGATTCCTTCACGCTCAAGGATCTCAGCTGCGGCAATACCTTCCCAGGAGGAGGCTATTTTGATTAACACTCGCTCCCGCTCCACGCCAGCGCGCTCATAAAGGGCAATCAGGTGTCTGGCGTAATCGATGGTGGCACGGGTATCGAAGGAGAGACGGGCATCTACCTCGGTAGAAACAACCCCGGGGACCAGTTGTAGTATCTCGGTGCCGATAGCTACGGCGAGCTTGATTGCCGCCAAACGGGCAATCTCGGCTGGACTGTGAGCCCCCTGATGGCGCCCAGCCCATTCCAGTGATTCACTGATCAGGAGCTTATATTGGGGAAGCTGGGCAGCTTTATATAAAAGAGACGGGTTGGTGGTAGCATCCTGAGGGCGATAGCGTCGAATGGCCTCAATATCGCCGGTATCGGCGACTACTTGGCTGCGCTGTTTGAGTTGTTCCAGCTTGTTCATCGCATCTCCCTCTATCATTGGTTGGCTTCCATTCCCGGCCGCAATAACCTGTGCGTCATGCGGCCTGGGTAACCAGTGTTAATGCTTGCTCTACTACTTCCGGTCCTGCGCCTTCCTTGTGGGCGTTTTCACTGAGGTGGCGGCGAAAACGACGTGCTCCTGGAACCCCCTGGAAAAGCCCCAGCATATGCCGGGTAATATGATTGAGGCGCTGGCCTCGCTGCATTTCATGCTCGATATAGGGCAGCATTTGCTCGACCACTTGGGTAGCATTTGGTCCCTCACTTTCACCAAAGAGAAGGCTGTCAACCTGTGCCAGTATCGCCGGAATTTGATAGGCGGCTCGACCTAGCATAACACCATCGACATGCTGTAAATGTTGCAAGCTCTCCTCCAGGGAGTTGATACCGCCATTAATAATGATCTGTAGCTGGGGATAGTCCTGTTTAAGCTGATAAACCATGTCGTAGTTGAGCGGGGGAATCTCTCGGTTCTCCTTCGGACTCAGACCTTTAAGCCAGGCTTTACGTGCATGTACGATAAATGTATCGGTGCCGGTGGCAGCTTGAGCCGTCACAAAGCGGGTTAGGCCTGGATAGTCCTCCATATCATCAATGCCGATACGGTGCTTAACCGTAACTGGGATGGATACCGCCTCGCGCATGGCGCTCAATCCTGCGGCCACCACATCTGGTTCGGCCATCAGGCAAGCTCCAAAACGGCCCGATTGCACGCGGTCGCTGGGACAGCCACAGTTAAGATTGATTTCAGCGTACCCCCACTCCTCGGCTATACGAGCACACTCGGCTAGTTCACCAGGGTCGCTGCCGCCCAGCTGCAGTGCGACGGGTTGTTCTGAGGCATCAAACTGCAGATGTCGTTCCCGGTCCCCAAACAATATCGCCCCGGTAGTCACCATCTCCGAATACAAGCGCGCACGTTTGCTCAACAAACGCCACATATAGCGGCAGTGGCGGTCACTCCAGTCGAGTAGTGGTGCGGTACAAAAGCGGTGGGGGCTGTATTGGGACATAAACTGCGGTATATAAGATTAACAAAAAACAGAGTAGCCCACCATTATATGGGATGTAAAATACAGGCTCAAAGGTGAGGTAGATGTAATTGGATCTGGAAAATTGGACAGGGTATTAATAAAAGAATCTACGGCATGTACATATGAAAACTTGTCCAGGCATCGCCCCTGCCTTACGGGTTATGGGGTAAAGAAAAACATCTTAGGTGCTTAAAATGAATGCCATAGGATTCTGTGATTGCAAAAATATTCAAGTGACATGGCATGGATGCGATTTCAACGTGGTGCCAAGGGCATGCCAATGAGATTACTGTTCTTCTAAAGTAGCTGCCTAGGTCTCTAAGTCAGGTACTAGAATTGAAGTTAGAATAAATTATTCATCGCTTCATCAAGAAGTTTCCCATGGTTCCAATAGTGCGATTTTTCATGAATGTGTGAATTGTAGTCAAGTTATACTTGTAACAACAGAGATCAATGGAAAGTTCTACAGGGCGTTAAATGTTAAACATCTTATTAGCAACTTGCTTTCTCTGGCTCGGTTATAGTTAACTTAAGCGGTCAGTCCAAAACTGAAAAGCACCATCGATGGAAAGAAAACTGGTGCCGGCTGGTATTCATTAAAAACTTAGATAGTAAGGCATGTTAGAGAGTGCCTCTATTAAAGGTATTCAGCCTGTAATAAAGCTGGAATAATAATTGATAAAAGGAGTTGGGTATGAAATGTAAATTAATAAGTCTGGGTGCCATAGTCGTAGTTTTAGGGGGTTGCTCTTCTCTGATGATGGAAACGGTTTCAAAGAGAGCACCTTTCGATCTAAATTGTAACGCACAGTCCATAGCGGTTCATCAATTGGGCACCAGGACTTATGGGGTTTCTGGATGTGATAAGCGCGCTACCTATGTTCTACAAGGGCCTTGTGCAGGTCCGGGAAGCCCTTGTATTGCGGTAATGAATTCTAATATAGAAAATATAGAAGAGGGTTAGTAGTAGCCATCACAAGACGGCAGGAAGTGTTGACATCCTTCCTGTTGTCAATTGCTATTAAGTGTTGTTGATATCTTCCGCGGTTGTCATTTTCAATAGATGTAACTATTAAAAGTACATTGCTCTGTTGGTTTCCGCTTTTCCGGTGGTGCCCCCTTGAAGTTCACCACTAATTTTCCCTCTTAATACACACAGTTATTCGCTATTGTGGTGGTAGCAAAATTTCGTTATGACTACTGCAGAATGATGAAAGTTGGTATGAAAAAATTTGAGTGTGAAAAGTAGTTCTAAAGGTTGCGTTCACGCTCAGAAGGGCTGGTAGCGTTGGAAGTCTCTGCGGCACCGCGTGGTGCGGGAGGCTCATCCTCCAGGGTAGCTTGAAGTTTACGGGCCAGTTTGCGCGCGGTGGCACGGTAACTGGTGAGCTTGCCGCCGGCAACGGCAAGAATACGTGGCTTGAGCTCATTATCGCAGCAGATCATGGATTCGCGTGAGCGGGCAAAGGGGCTTTTTTCCACCTCGGGCAAAACACGAAGGCCGGCGAAGCTTTCGCAAATATCCTCTGGTTGTAGGCCACGGGTCTGGGTAAAGTATTGTTGTACCGTGCGCAACAGGTAGGATTTTTCCTCTACCGTAGGGGCTACATCCCTTGGATCGCCACAATAGGGCCGTTCTGTAGTGCCCACCAGGGTTTTATCCTGCCAGGGCATTACAAAAACGGCACGCCCGTCACTGGCTTCCACATAGAAGATTTTGTTACCCAGGGAGAGCGGTAGCAAGATGTGGGTACCGGCAACTAGGTCAATTGGCGGGAGGGAGACAGGTGGCGAGCAGCGTGTATTGGTGGTGGCTACCCAGGGGCCGCTGCAGTTTACAAGGGCGCGAGTGTGCAATGTATTGAGCTTACCGTCGGCTACATAGTCAATTCGTACACCATCCTCTGTGACTTCTGCGCCGACTAGGCTTCCAGGACAGATTATTTGTGCGCCGTGGGCGATTGCGGATGCAACCACATCCCGGGTTAACGCAGCATCATCTGTTTGCGCATCGTAATAGCGGAATACAGCAAGCAGATCCTCGCGCTTTAAGCCAGGTAAGGTATCCCACTCGGACTTTGGCAGAGAGCGGAATCGCGAGTCGACGCTACGAATTCCGGAGAGTAAAGCGTATAGACTGAGTCCCAGTCTAACCATCCAGGGTGATCTTTTGCTGTTGCGGTAGACGGGAATATAAAAGGGGACCATACGCACCAGCTGGGGCTTATTGTCCAATAGCCAGCTGCGTTCGCGCAGACATTCATAGACCAGACGAAACTGCCCGCTTTCCAGATAGCGCAGGCCACCGTGAATAAGCTTTGAGGAGCGGGAGGAGGTCGCCGCAGCAATCCCTAGCTGTTCCAGGATGACCACTGAATGGTTAGCCTGAGCCAGTGCTTCGGCAGTGCCGGCGCCGAGAATGCCGGCGCCCACGACCAGAACATCAAAATCCGTAGACATCACTCGCTTCCCGGGAACGCATTAACAATGGCAGGTTACCGGTCAGGATATGGTGTGCGCCGCGCTTCCGCCACAGTACAGCTTCCTCTGTTGAGTTGATTTCGTAAACAACCCACTGCCAGGGGCCTGGCGGCAGCTCATCGCACTCGACAAAGCTGTTGCGGATAAGAAGATATTCGGGAGCGAGCGTCACAATATCTGCCGACAAGCAGCGAGAGACGCTGCTTACCTTTAGTGCGACTCTATGCCAGCCCATATTGCGGGCGGCGCGTAAACTGCGGCAGTCCTGGGTGAGAAGTGCAAAGGATTCTCGCTCATTGCGCATCAGCTCCAGCAGCTTTTCCACCGCGGCAGTAAAGCCGATTCCGGCTATATTGGCAGCAGAGATTCCCACAAACCAATCCAGGTGACGGTGGCAGCTGGCCCAATCTATCAGCTGGATAAAGGAGTTGACAGGCTGTCGGTGCAGCTGGGAGTCCCTCAGCTCGTGGAAGAAGTGCGCACGATTATCACTGGGTAGGTGCAGGGTGTCGCTGTGGAAGCACCAGGGCGTTCCATCCAGGCTGAAGCGGACATCGCACTGTATGGCACAGGCTCCCAGGTTATGTGCAGCTTCGAAGGCCGCGATAGTGTTCTCCGGTTGGCGGGTTTTGTCGCCTCGGTGTGCGATTAGCATGTGAATTAGGTCCGGGAAGCGGGTGTTATTGTCGGCTGGACTTGGGTACAGGTATGCACTGGCATCCAGAGGTATCTCTTTTCCGGGTTGAAACCGGGTCTTACAGGAAAAATAGACTGTGCCACGGTTGTTGCAAGCGTGGCGGGGTTGAAAAATTGGCGGTTGGACTGGGCCCAACTCGGGTTAGGTTGGAGGCCCTGTTTGTAGCCTGCACAAATACTGAGGTACTGTGGTGTAAAGAAGTATGGGCTGCCTTGAGAGATGTAACCTTGCTTTGGTATTGCTGGCCCTCGTTTCTGTATCTGACTCTATATACCTTGCAATGTGTGCCAGGCGACTTGGCTTCTGACAAAGGCCATGTCACCTTGAGATCACATCCAAGGCTGGGTGGCATGGGGTTGAGGGGCGCGCCGGTTACTTTTGGAGATAGGTCTGAGAATGACGACTCGAAATTCGTGACTCTATTATTAATAATCCAGGTAGACTGCCAGCAACTTGGCTTGCAAATAATGCCGACCTGCGCTTTCTCCTAGGGTAAAATGCCAGTTCCAGAATAATGAATTTCAACTTATTCACTTTCCTATGAAAAAACTGTTCCTTGCATTTCTATTGCTCATTTCCCAGTCTGCTCTCGCTGCCATGTCCCTGGACAAGGTTATCCTTTACCTGGATGACGCCCCTAGTGCCCGGGATGATATTGTCATTACAAACCCCGATGATGAGACCTTGTACCTGCAGACCGAGATTTTTCGGGTGGATAACCCGGGGCAGGAGTATGAGCAGCGGGTAAGGGTGGTGAACCCCGATGAATTCAAGCTTCTTGTCAGTCCAGCAAAGGCAGTATTGGCGCCTGGTGAGAGGCGGCGCTTCCGCTTGATGGCCCTGGATCGCGATCTTGAGGAGGA